>JAGCFN010000013.1 GCA_017650085.1 Bacteroidaceae bacterium
AGTCTGGCGGTAAGTTCGCCATCTTGGTAGAAGTGGTGGATAGCGATTCTAAGTGGACTAATGTAGTGGAGGGCATGACAGCCTATTCGCCGGAGGATTTGAAAAAGCTGCTTGACGAAGCAGGCTTTACACGGACGGAAATCCATCGTAAGAAACCAACGTATGCCACGATTATAGGCGTAAAAGCATAAATTTTGCTTCTTTGCAACCGGGTTGCGAAATATTCTTCGTACCTTTGCGCAGTAAAACTGCGCGAAGTTGCTCACGCTCGGCAAAATGAGCAAGCTCTTTGCACTCGCTAAATCGCAACATTGTCGCCAAATGGATATACAGAGTTTCTTCACATCGCCATTCCCGCTGACGCGCCTACCCGCAATTTATAGTAAAAACCAAGCGAATTAACACTTTTAACACTATGCGTCGGCCTCTTTGTTTGTAAATTTGTATTCAGCGTCAAATTTCTCTCCTTTTCTTATCATAGCAGTTACAATCTGGATGATTTTGTTCTTCACATTGTTTTTGCAGATCCCGTCACACTTCCCTGTCTTTTTCAGTCTTTCGTGATAGGGTATGATTAGTGGGTTGCATAGAATTGCTGAGTTTGCCGCGTTGCTGAGTATGGCCTTTAGCCAATGGTTGCAGAAGTCGCTCACGTGCGGGTCTACATGTATGGTCTTGCCTGAGTCCTTCCCAAAGGGCGCCACCCCCCAGTACGTGGCAATCTTGCGTGCCTTGAGGTCGAATTTCTTGAAATTGTCGGTGTAGGCGATGAAGCACATGGCATTGACTATGCCGATGCCTTTGAACGAACGCAGGATCTCGTAGTTCTTCTTCGTATCCTCCTGTTCTTCCACAAGTTTCTCCATCTGTGCCTCCAACAGATCTATTTCCTCGTCAATCTCCCTGAGCAGCCTCTTGGCTGACGACTTGATGAGCGTGATGCTCTCCCCCTGCTTGTCGCGCTTGGGGATCTCCATCGCGCCGCTCAGAATGACGCGCTTGGCTCTCACATAGGCATCGCGGCGGGTGAGCAGCATGTGCAGCTCTTCCGACACCTTCGATGGCAGCTCGTATCTGCGTGCCTTGTCCTCATAGCGGTGAGCATACTCGGCAATGGACACAGAGTCGGCCTTGTCATTCTTGCCACGCTTAATGCTACCCTCGGAGTGTTTTATGCAGTATGGGTTCTGAAGCCATACGAAGTACCCCTTCTCGGTGAGGTAGCGGGCGATGGTCTGGCTGTAGTAGCCCGTGTCCTCGCCGCAGAAGATCCAGTCCTCGCCAGTAGTGCCCTTTGCGAACTTCCTGACCATGCGCACCATGTTGCGACCGCCAGCCGGCGTGTTGGGGAACTGGCCGTAGATGGATGTGCCGTTTGTCACGTTTTTCACTGTCACGTCAAATTTTTCCTTGGCAAAGTCGATGCCGATTGCGATTTTTTTCATAATTTTGCAGCGCGTTTTTTAATTGGCTGGCCACAAGCTGTGATGGCTCATACTCTAATTAGGCTCTTATGCCTGGCAATTTATCTTGCCTTTGCAGCTTGCCTGGAGAGGACTGTTGCGGGTAATAGTCTCTGATGACATCTAGCCAACGATAGTTTCCCTCTCCAGGAGGTCAGTCTTCCTTTCTACGGACAAAGGTACGGACTTTCCTCGAATTGTCAAACCTTTTCATGGAGATTTCTCTAACGAGTACTCACCAATCTCATTGACACTGCAAAGTTAGAGTCATCAACAACCAGAACGAAGAGTTGCAGGATTCCATCGACTATGCTTCCCATTTCCTGCGAATGGCTATCGTTGAATTGGACCCTCTGCCCAAGCCCAGCGACATCAAGGCTGTAGACCTTGGACTTTCTGTGCGCTGGGCATCGGCTAACTTAGGTGCCCGCACGGAGAATGAAAATGGCTATTACATTGCATGGGGCGAGCTGGAACCAAAGCAAGAGCATTATGACTGGGAAAGTTATAAGTTGTGCAAGGAAGTGAACGAAGATGACAGG
>JAGCFN010000120.1 GCA_017650085.1 Bacteroidaceae bacterium
AGAAATGCAAAGTAGCCCACCACCACACCATTTTCTTCGATGACAAAGCCACTATCCTTCTCAATATCAGCTGCAATGGCCGATTCCGACGGGTAACCTTCTCCCCATTGAAGCATATTGCCCGACTGCCGCATAATCTTCTTTGCAGCCTCCATAACCTGCATTATCTCGGCTATGTCGCTCAGCCTTGCCGACCTGATACTCATATTTCCTTTATTGGTTTTTCAGATAGTCATGCAAGTCGATAGTCCCTGCATCACTCTTTATATCGAGGCTTGGGACATATTCTTCCATCCTGATAGAACCACTTTCCTTGTCAACATAGAAGTACACGAAAGAGCCTGTATAACTGCGGAAAACTACTTGATAGGCAGAATCCGACTCCTCCCCCATTGTCACAGACATTATGTTGGGATTCTCTTCTGCCACACTCCAGTCATACTCGTTGTGGCAATAGTTGCTGACACCTTCCAGAGCCATCTCTGCAGTTATCTCGTTCTTTGAGGCATTGGTACTGCAAGAGAGTAATACTCCGGCAAATATAAACACGAGCAAGGTTACGATTTGCGTTCTCTGTGACATTCTTGTCCTTTTCATTTTCCCCTATTTTTCTGCAAAGATATAAAAATTCTTTTGAAATTCTTTCGGAGCAATGATAAAACTGCCTTTTCCGTCTCATTTCCTTGCCGGCAACATAGAGTCAAAATGCTCCATGAATGAAAAAACCGCAAAAAAAGTATGAGTTTCTCAGATTTTATTTGTACTTTTGCAACATCTCTTAGATGTTTACCCGTATTTAAGTAATAGGAATAAGGTAATGAAAAAATTTATTGTATTAGCGACTCTTCTGCTCGGTGCCCTTTCTGGTCAGGCTCAGGAAAAGGTCATGAACATCCAGAAGACGGACGGGACAAATGCCCAAACCCGAATTGCCGATTTGAAGCAAATCAGTTTCCTCGCTGTGGAAGCTGGCGAGCAAGGCCTGATAGTGAAGACACTGGACGGCGAAATGGCATTTGTGCTCTTCGAATCAAATCCTGTCGTGACGATTTCCAATGGCAAACTGATTGTAAAACCGAGTTCAGGAGAAACCATGAGATTTGAAATCAACAACATAGCGGAAATCTTTTTCGGCAATGAATCGGATGCCACACCAATCAAGGAGTCTGAAGGCTTTGCCTTTGTCATGCAGGATGGCAGCGTGTTGATTCGAGACATTCCAAAGGGCGTCAAACCTTGCATATACTCTATTGATGGACGCAACCTCCCCACTCCCTCCTACAAAGGTGGCGAACTGCGATTGAGCCGTGCAACACTTGGCCCTGGCATCTTCATCGTGAAGGTGGGTTCGTTCTCTACCAAGATTAAGCTTTAATTCCACTTCCTCCTAACATCAGACTTTTGCAAGATGAAAAAGATATTCTTACTGGCTATCGCCCTTCTGGGAACTGTACAGTTCATGGCCCAGCAACCCACCACTATGATCACGACGCTCACCAATGGTGCAAACATCCGTACAGAAGTGAACGAGGTGGAAAGGATAACATTTACCGATTCGTTATTCAGCCTCAACAATAACGGCTTACGCATTCTCGAAGCCAACGAGCTTTGCTGGCCCGACGACCGGTTGCTACCCTACTTCCTTGCTCCGGCATCTTCAATCAAAGCTCTTGACATGCCCGCAGCCTCGCTTAGCGATGAGGAACGTGTCATGTTCTGCACCTTGCAGGGCATTGTCAATCGCACCCAGCCTCGCATTCTCCTCTACAATCACAACGAGGAACCTCGAGACACTTGGCCCACGGCACATAGCCTCACACTTAGTTCCATTTCCACCTCCGCACCCTATACTCTGGTAAATCAATTCAAGGATGAAATCAAGGGCTTAGTCCTCTACAGTACAGAAAAGAGCAACCACTATATCAACCTAGCCGCCACCATTGCCGGCCTGGACCGCTTGCTTCCCGTAACCGAGGGAATCAGGTCTAAACTTGTGGCCAACGGTTTGGATTTCCCCGTCGTGGAAGACCTCACTTCCCTCACAATGTCCAACGCATATGGCATCTATAACTATCTCTACAACAATTACTGGAGCCGATGCAACCATCGCCTTCTCATTAGCGAACGTCCCAACATACCCTATGTTCACGACATTGGAGCGGCTTGTGGTTCGGCATGTGTGTGGCTTGATCCAAGAACAAATAGTGAACGCTCTGTGCTCGACAAATTCCTCAATGACATGACACCTGGTCGCGACTTTGTCTTGGGTTGGTATCCCGAAGAACGTTCTGGAGTGGGCGAAGCCACCAAGTACGGCCTTTCCTCTGTTCCTGGCGACTTCTTCGAGAACACTACTGTCTATACGGCTGTCAACAAACCCATCAAGATTCCACCAGTACCCAAACGTCCGAAGTTGGAGAACAAGGTATATGCTGCTGTTTACATAAGCGATGGAGACAATATCCAGTATTGCCAGCATGCCATGGCCAAGATATTCGAACAATCAGGACGCGGTCAAATGGCTATGAACTGGACCATCAGTCCTGCCCTGGCCGACTTCTCGCCCTCAATGCTGAACTACTATTATGGCAAGGCAACGACAAATGACTGCTTCGTCAGTGGTCCTTCTGGCATGGGTTATGCTATGCCATTCAACGGATTAGCTGGCACCAGCGGCGAATACTACTTATCGGCAGGTGCGAAGTTTATCCCTTACACCCAGCTCACCCAACGCTACATCGAAAAGGCAGGACTGCGCGTCATCACTATCTGGGACAATATCAGCTCTGCCCAACGCAAAGCCTTTGCCGACAACTGCCCCTACCTCTACGGACTCACCATCAACGACTATGAGAGGCAGACGGGAAGATTAGCCTATGCAGTACAGTCCGGTTGGCTGCCCATCGCACCTCAGTACCCTTGCTATCGCGGCGATATAGACGGGATAACTGATTTCTTCAACCGCGACATCAAGAACTTCAAGGGAACGGCACCGATGTTCGTCACCGGACAGGCCGACGTTTGGAACTTAGGCCCCGACAAGCTTATCGCCTTGAAGTCAAAACTCAACGAACTCTCGCCTAACAATGTCAAAATCGTCCGGGCAGATCATTGGTTCAGCTATTACAACGAGGCTCACCATTTGCCGTTCAACATTACAATGCTTCAGTCGATGACTGTTTCCTCATCTCCAAGCAAGACTACTGCCAGGCTCGCTGCCGACGGATCGCCGTCAGATGGATATATTTGGATTTCAAGAACTTCCGACGGAACAGGTTGGGTTAAGATGGACTTCAAGGAAAACTACCAGATTAGCCGCTATGTGATTCGACATGCTGAAGCTGCAGGACTGGCTCCTCAACTCAACAGCCGCGACTTCACCATTGAAACCAGTCTTGACGGTGAAACATGGACCACAATAGGCACTCACACCGGCAATACCTTACCCGTTACCGATGCCAGCATCACTCCCATCGAAGCGCGATATGTGCGAGTAAATGTCACAAATGCAGGAACCGACGGCTTTGCCCGCATCGGCGACATCGAGATTTACGGCGCCCATTAACATATAATGACGCTAACCTACATCTTCCATAGCGGATTTGCACTTGAGACGGAGCTATCCGTTTTGGTCTTCGATTATTGGCATGACCCTAGCAATGTGATGGGTAGAGTGCTGAAGAGTGAAAAGCCCATTTACGTATTCTCAAGCCATTTCCATGAAGACCACTTTACTAGGGAAATCTTCAATTGGAAGAAGATACATTCCAACATCACCTACATCCTGAGCAAAGACATTCTTAGACACCGGCGTGCCAGCAAGGAAGAAGCCAATGCATGGCTGGCAAAAGGCGGTTCCTGGACTGATGGAAAGCTTTCTGTCAAAGCGTTGGGCAGTAATGATAGTGGCGTTTCATGGGTTATTGAGACAGAAGGCAAGCGCATCTTTCATGCTGGAGACTTGAACAACTGGTATGCGAGATTCCTGTCCGAAGCTGTTCCTGGACAGACCATCTATAGTGAGGAGTTTGGCGAGTACATCGACCCGATTGCTCATGAAAAACAATTCCTGGGTGAATTGAAAGACATCAAGAAGGTGGCAGACAGTTTCGACCTTGTCATGTTTCCTGTAGACGGACGCATAGGCAATGGCTATACACTTGGAGGACGACAATTCATCGAGCATTTCAAAGTTGGCATGTTCGTACCCATGCACTTTGTTGCCAGCGGTTTTGAATCATCTTGGCGAATGAAAGAGTTCACAGATGAAAAGCACATTCCCTTTTGGGAGATAAGCAGAGAAGGAGAAACGATTGAGGTGTGAACTTCAAAGATTATCGCTCTGTCATAGTTTCAGCCTTCGCCAAAGCCAATTAGGAACAAGCCGCCAAAAGAATGTAAGTATGCGATAACGCCAATCTATCACTCGAATGTGGCGATGATGGTAGATTGATTTGACAATGTCGCGAGCGACTTTATCAGGACGCATCAACATCGGATAAGGGAAATCCCCATTAAGCAATGCTGTATCGACAAAGCCAGGACGGATATCGGTGAATCTGATATTCAGGCCTCGCTGATGTGCCTGTTGTTCCAAAGCTTGAAGGTAATTAGCTCCAAGTGCTTTTGTGGCCGAATAAGCCGGGGCTGGACCTAAGCCTTTTGTGCCTGCAATGGATGTGATGGCAGCAATGTGTCCTTCACCTCTTTCTGCAAAATACCTGAAGGCTGTACCTATCATCCTGGCAAAACCTACGGCATTTGTTTCCATCGTTCGCAATTCGATATCTTCCTCCAAAGTGCGATTCTGCTTGCCAATTCCAGAGGAATGAAAGTACAGGTCCATCCCGCCGAGTCGCTTGATAAGGCTCTGCAACCGTTCTCCTGCATCAGGCTTCGTCACATCAATGGTCATGACCTCAACAGAATCGGGAGCCAAGGCCTTGAGTTCCAGCAAAGGCTCTTCTCGACGAGCAGCTACTCCAAGATGCCAGCCATCAGCAAGCAACAACTTGGCTACCTCCCACCCAATGCCAGAACTGGCTCCTACTACAATCGCTTTCTTACTCATATCTTGTTGGGATGTTATGTGTCGGCTGGGGATTCAGCCGACACAAAGTCTTCCTTTCTTACTCTATAGAATCTGATGATACAGGTCGATGATGTCCTGCTTGCTGACAGGACGCGGATTACCTGGGGTGCAGACATCGTTGATGGCCTGTTCTGCCAAGGCCTCTATGTCATTTTCTGTAATGCCGAGCTCGCTCAATCGCTTGTTGGTTCCAACCAATGCACTCAGTTCTTCGATTGCCTTGCAAGCTGCTTCAGCTGCCTCGTCGATGGTCATCGTGGCTTGATAGACGCCACAAGCCTTGGCTATCTCCACATATTTCTCCTTAGCAGCAGGCATATTGAAGCGCATCACAGTTGGCAGCAACATGGCACAAGCCACGCCATGAGGCACATCAAAGAGCGCACTCAATGGATGAGCCATTCCATGGTCTACACCCAAACCAACATTCGAGAAAGCCATGCCTGCCACATATTGGGCGACAGCCATACCATCGCGACCTACAGGATTCGTTGGTTCGTTGACTGCCAAAGGCAAATACTTGTAAATCATCTCAATAGCCTTCACCTCGAACATGTCGCTCAGTTCCCAAGCAGCCTTTGTGATGAGACCTTCGATGGCATGAGTCATCGCATCCATGCCAGTTGCGGCTGTGAGGCTTTTGGGCAATGAATACATCAGTTCAGCATCAATAATGGCTACGCAAGGTATGTCGTTCGGATCGACACAAACCATCTTGGCTTGTCGCGACTCGTCGATAATGACATAATTGATGGTCGTTTCGGCTGCCGTGCCAGCTGTGGTGGGCAGAGCTATGATGGGCAGCGATTTCTTCTTGGTGTCTGCCACACCCTCCAACGAGACGATGTCGCTGAATTCCGGATTGTTCACCACGATGCCGATGCCTTTTGCAGTATCCATAGAGGAGCCTCCTCCGATAGCCACAATAAAGTCTGCTTGAGCACGCTTGCAGGCTTCGATGCCGTTCTTCACGTTTGTCACGGTTGGATTGGGCTTCACATCATCGAAGATTTCGTAGGCGATACCTGCCTCGTCCATCACGTCGAGCACCTTCCTTGCCACGCCAAACTGCATCAGGCCTTTGTCTGTCACTACGAGAGCCTTCTTGAAGCCAAACCTTTTCACTACGCCAGGCAGTTCCTTGCGAGCGCCAGGACCGAAGTACGACACTTCGTTAAGAATAAATCTGTTAACCATAATCCATGTGTTTTTAATCGATTTCCTTCTATGTTTTCCATGTTTCTTGTGACAAATATAAGCATTTTATTTGGATTTCTAGCAGGACGGAATCAGTTTTTAACATGTTTTGAACGCAAATTAGTGTTTTGAGGAATCAAATCAGCCCCAGTCGAATTACAAAACGAGGCATGGGTAAATTGCAAACGTATAGTGTGACGATGGCAAACGTATAGTGTGACGATTGAGATCGTATAGTGTGACGTTTGGGATTTACCTTGCCTGCGTTTGAAAAGTCGGAACCGTAATCAAAAACACGCCATTTAAAGGAAATAATTTTGTTATTTGGATTATTACTCGTAAATTTACACCCGAAAAGGCAACATTACCTATGACATTAAGGCGTTTCATACTCGAATGACATTACCCAAGTTCATCATAACTATGGATGGTTACCTGCGGCTGGGAATGGTCCATCAGCACAAGGACTTGCTCCTGGGCAACGACCAATGCATTGGTGGCGGGTACTACCAGTTCGACTGGACAAGCAACCGCCTCATCCTGGACCGTGCTTCGTATGACTTTGGAAGGCCAAGATGGCATCTGCTCGACAGGCTGAAAGTTCCTGCCGCTTATCGCGGACTTCGCATCATCTATATCTATGATGACAACCGTGAAGACTACATCGTGAGTGATGAACTCAGCATCGAATACTATGATTGACAATTCCTTATGATGACAAGAATAATAGCATTATTACTGGCGCTTTTGCCGACTTATGGCAACCTTTGGGGAACACGAGTGATGACAGGCGACGAGCGGACTGAACTCTATCTGCCTCTCATCGAAGGAAAGCGAGTGGCACTTTTCAGCAATCAGACAGGACTCGTGGGAGAAGAAGGCAAGCATGTTTTAGATCTGCTTGTGGAGAAGGGCGTGAATATGACAGCCATCTTCTCGCCAGAACATGGTTTCCGAGGCAATGCTGATGCTGGAGCCATAGTGGCAGACGAGGTGGACGAACGGACTGGCATCCCCATCCTTTCACTCTACGGACAGAACAGAAAGAAGCATCTTGGAGAGGAAGCGATAAGACTGTTCGATGTATTACTTGTTGACATTCAGGACGTTGGCTTGCGCTATTACACGTACTATGTGACGATGTGCCACCTGATAGATGCCTGTGCAAAATACGGACGAGAAGTCATCATACTGGATCGGCCAAACCCTAACGGACACTATGTGGACGGGCCAATTCTGGATATGACCCTAAGAAGCGGAGTCGGTTATCTGCCCATCCCCGTCGTTCACGGCATGACGCTTGGCGAACTTGCCAGGATGGCAATCGGCGAGAAATGGCTGAACGAAGGCAACGAATGCAGGCTGACGGTAATCCCTTGCCTGAACTATACTCACCAGACACACTATACCCTTCCCGTAGCACCTTCGCCAAATCTGCCTAACATGCAGGCAATCTACCTCTACCCTTCTCTCTGCCCGTTCGAGGGGACTGTGGTCAGTATGGGACGAGGAACAGATAAACCCTTCCAGCAATACGGACATCCCGATATGAAGGCGTGCTACAACTACTCTTTTACGCCACAAAGTATGCCTGGAGCCACAAAGCCCGTCCTACTTGGGGAAAAGTGCTACGGCAGAGACCTCTCGTCCATTCCCTACGACACAATTTGGCGTGGACAAATGAGTCTGGCCTACATCATAGATGCCTATAGGTGTCTGAAGAATCAAGGCAAGGCAGACGGGTTCTTCACCTCTTTCTTCGACAAACTGCTGGGCCAGACCTATGTCCGCGAAATGATTGAAAAGGGATGTGACGAGACAGAAATCCGGGCTCGTTGGAAGAACGAGGTGGAGGAGTTCAAGCAAAGACGGCAAAAATACCTGCTTTACAAATAAAGCATTCCTACTTTGCAGCTACGGGAGTCAGATATACATTACGGAACTCTAAAGGACCTCCTTCGCTCTGGAAGCCGATATATCCTTCCTTAGCCTCACATTGGGCCTCGTTCACCATCACGCCATTTATCGAGACTGTAACATGCCCACCACGGCAAGAAATCTCTGTCACGTTCCACTCTCCAGCAGGTTTCTCGACCTTCGTGTCATCAACGAGTTCTTTCTTGTAGAATCCATTGGGAGCATCCACTCCTTCGATAGAAATGCCACCCATCAGCACGCCTAAATCTTCGCCCTTCATCTGACATTGTAAGCCTGTAGGCCAGACGCGGTCGCCATCCTGAAGCATGACGAAGATGCCTCCGTCTGCAGGCTCACTCGTCCAGCGCCATTCTGTATGAAGAACGAAGTCGGAGTACTTCTGTTCGGTCCGCATATATCCGAATGGCTGACCAGAGATGCGTATCAGCCCGTCAGAAGAGGTGAATGTCTGGCTGGCATCTTCCTGACTGTTCTCGTCTGTCACAAATACCCAACCCGAGAGGTCTTGTCCGTTGAAAAGCGCTATCTTCTTCTGACTGCAAGATATGGTCAGCAAGACGAAGCAACAAAGCAGCATAACTTTTGTTTTCATATTCTTCATTTCTTTTAAGATTAGTAAATGGTCAACTTATGGATGGGACGCCTACCTTGCGATAACCGTTGGCTGTAAAAATAGCGAGCAGATTGCCAGCCTCATCTGTTACTCGAACTTCACAGAAAGGCAAATGATGGTGGTTCACAAGTTCCTGAGCCTGAGCAGATATGATGCCAGATTTGGCTCCGCGAACAAAGGTGATGTTGGCTGTAGATGTGACAGTCAGGGTGCCATGACTATTGGTGGCAGCCGCAAAGGCCAAGTCTGCAAGCGTGAAAAGCAAGCCTCCCTGTACAAAGCCGCCAGCATTCAAATGACGGGGCTCAATGCGGACTTGTGTACGGGCATAGCCTTCTGCTATTTCGACTATTTCTATACCATTCTGCCGAGCAAACTCATCATGCAGAAAGAAATCTTTTAAGGCTTGAGTGTCTGTTTGGTTCATGAACTTTTATCTTTTTGCCTTTGTTTTATTGTTCATTAAGGGTATTCGAAAACTAAGCACGTGTCGTTGGCAAACTTGGCACGTGTAATATACAAACGACACACGTGTAGTTTGGCATTTACCCACATGTGTTTTTTTTATTTTATGTGTGCCCATTTGTTTTCGAAGTCCCAAATTTCGGCATCGAGCTTCAGGGCGCGTTCGCACTCCTCTTTCGTCTTGCCGTTGGGTACTTTGGGGCCTCTGAGGTTGACGAACGGCTCGCCGGCATCATAGGCCGCCAGAACGGCATCGAAGAACATCTTCCAGCGGACTTTGTAGAAGGTCTCAACCAGTCCGTCCCAGTCGCGATTGGCGTAGTCTGCGAGGTGATATGTGTCGCCCCAGACGGTAATGATGGTGCGGGCATTCATCTCGAAATAGTCCTTCTCCACTTCGTCCTTACCCCAGGCACGGGCATCGCGAATCCAGTCGTCGAGCGAGAACTCCTTGCAGCCCTTTATCGCCGCAACCATCTTGTCGCACATTCCCAAGAACTCCTGCGAAGCCGCCACCATTCCTGCTCTGTCGCCTGCCTTGTAAGCATCCGAGAAGCGTTTCCTGACGGCCAGAGCATTGTTGCGAATGGACTGCCGACGGGTGTTGGCGAGGTCGAACTTGAGGTAGTTGGAGGTGCCCTCTACCTTCTCCAAGATGGCCAGCGCCTCGTCCAGATTCTTGATGTCGTAGCCCTTTCTGAGTTCTGTGGTCCAGTTCCATTCGCCCTCCAGATTGGGATGAGCGTTGATGATGCCAGCAGCGCCTGTGCTGGTGTGAGTGGTGCAGACCTTATCGACCATTGTGTGCCAAAATGCTCTGTAGTTTGCATCTACGCGCCCAAGATGGCGGTCGGCAATGTTGTCGATGTACTGGTCGAAGCCGATGCCAGTGTCCCAAGCCTGAGTGAGAAGGTGCTCATAGACGGGCTCGTTCAGGCCGAAGCCCTCCAGGGTGGAGCCGATGCCCACGAACTCCGAGCCGCCCTCTGCCTTTGCGCCTGCAAGGAGTTTGGCGTTGTGTTTGTAGTCGCCCTCAATCTCCGTCATGCCGCCAAAGTTGCCCAGATAGCACCAGATGAACTTGTGTCCGTAGAAGTGCTCCGTCATTCGCCAAATCTCGGTATAGTCGCACTCGTAGTCGAGCATAATCATCTTGCCTATGGGAACGGCACCAAGGTAGGCTTTGATGCGCTCTTGCGTCCATGCTCTCTTGTTGCTGATGAAGAGCCAGGCCATCTGCAGCCAGACGGCTTCGGGGTCCACGCTTGCGAGGGACTGATAGACGCCGGCTGAAATCTTGGCAAGCGAATCAGGCTCCCATGATGGAGGCGAGACTTCGTTGAAAAGGTCTACACCATAAATATGGTTCGTTCCGTACATCTTGGTCTGCTCCTCGAGGAAATCCTTCTGGATGCGTGCAAAGATAGGGTCGGAAGGACTCAGGTATGTGCAGCGGTACTTCTCGTCGAAGTTGCACCAACGGTTCACTTTCGAAGTCCTGATGCCAGGCACAGCCTGTTCCAGGTCAGAGGGAACATGACCAGCAAAGGCTGGGAGAACTGGCGTCATATTGAGTTCGCGCTCTCGCTGAAGGATTTGCTTCTGCAACTCAGCCTGTCCGTCAATCCAACTCTGTGGCAATGGCCCTTGCCAGCGGTCTATGTTTATCATGCGTTGCCATGGCAGATGGGCAGGGCCTGTGAAGTAGGCACGGATTTGCTCATCGGTTAAGCCGTACTTGCGCCACACCTTCTGCCAAACGGCTTCTTGGCCGGTAATGGCAAGCGGCATATTCACACCATTCAGGGCCATCCAGTCGATGAAGCGTTCCCATTGCGGCCATTTCCACCACGGCATCGTATAGCCGAAAGTGCAGTAGTTGAGGAAGAACCGGATGGGAATTTCCACCTGGCCCGTCACCCTTTCGGGAACCCTTGGCAACTTTTTCGGCAGTTCTACCGGATTGAAGTCGTACCAGCTCACATTAGCCAGGCAATACTGCTGGATATAGCGGTTCAGGCCGACGGCCATTGAGTTGGCGTTGTTACCTCGGACGAGGACCTTCTTGCCCTTCTGCAGCAGTTCGTAGGAATCTGTCGTCGCATCGGTTTGCTCGAACACCACGGCTTTTGCCTTGCTGCCCATCACTCTGCGAGCCAAAGCTTCGGCGGCCTGCTCGTCGGCCGTCTTGAACGACATCATAGCCAGTGAGACGACCAAAAGCAAGATTGATTTGAGAAAAGATTTGTGTATAGTCATTAGTTATTGTGATGTTATGTGGTTATATCGGAGATTTCCTTTCATGATAATATATATTGTGAGTGCAAAGATACAAAGATAAATCTAAAATAAAAACATCCAAAATAAAAAATATCAAAATGAAAGGAGTTAGAAGGAGATAGAGGCTCTCTCTCCAAATATTAGGACCTGGTTAGATTAACAAAAAAAGATTCCCAATCTCCCGACTAAGAATCTCAACCTTAAAAATCTAATACCATGAAAAACACTTTTGCTTCGCGGTGCGGACGAGGCTCGAACTCGCGACCCCTAGCGTGACAGGCTAGTATTCTAACCATCTGAACTACCGCACCAAATTTGCTTTAGCGAATGCAAAGGTAACTCTTTCTTGCGACATACGCAAATTTTCCTGCAAGAATTTTCCTGCTTTCTTCTTTTTATATATGTTTTTCGCAGCCACT
>JAGCFN010000121.1 GCA_017650085.1 Bacteroidaceae bacterium
ACCTTGTTGAGGACGATAGTAGTCGCCTTCCTCGCCTTCGGGAATCTCGATACCGCCAGATTCTCGACAACAACCGAAGAACACCTCTGTTGCTGGGTCGACGAAGCGAATGCCGTCAACCTCCATGAAATAGTAGTGGAAGCCCACTACAAGCGGGTCTGTAACTGCCATGAAACCGCCTTTGCCATCAGGTTGCATGTCGTATTTCTTGTTACAAATATCGACGATAACTTTGTGAGCCTGAGGTGCTTGGATGCGGAAGTAAGCGCGACCTTCCTTGTCCACCTTTGGAAAGTCGTTGCCTGGAACAGTCGTCTCGGCTATGAAAGCGTCAGACGGAACCTCTATCGGCTTGGCGATTCCCATGAAGGGACGCTTTGGCTCGAAGCCTAACGAACGTGCGACAGCCTCACCATAGCGGCAACCCAACTCGCGATAACCTGCAGCATCGAAGTGCAGACGGTCCGGCCCATTCGTGCAATCGTCGGAAGAGATGACTTGAGAGGTGTGCAAGGTCTTGGGCAACTCGTCGATTTGCTTCTTGCAACCGATGCAAACGCCTTGCCCGCCTGCTTGCACGATGTTTCCTGCATAGAGGTTCACTTCCTCAGGTTTCAGGTTGAGGTCGCTGCAAAGGTTGTCGTAAACCTGCTGCACCTTCTTTGCCCAATCTGGGTCACCCGTATTGGATTCGCCCTGATGCATCAGGATTCCTTTGATGACGCCGTCTTGCTGAGCCTTTTTCGCCAGCGAAACCAACCGTTCGTAGGGATTGTTATCGTATGCCTCGAGGATTCCCTTCATCCAACCTGGAGCTTCGTTCTTGAAGTAATCGCCCATCTTGTCCTTCATGAAGCCCTCGATCTTGATGCCTCCCACAGCCACATGAATGACGCCAACCTTAATGTTGTCGGGCAACGAAGCCACCAAAGTACGGCCGAACCAATCGGCAGGAGTCAGTCCGGTATTGGGTCGGCAGAGTGGCGGAACAGCCTCGCACCATTCGCCCATCTTGCGACCCCGTTGAGCATCATCTACAGCAGGCATCAACAAGAATCGCGGTCCTGGACTTTTCAGGTCTTGAGCCTCTGGCTTGGCGGCTCCCTCCATGTTCGATTGTCCGAAGCAAAGGAAAATGTAGAAGTTGGGATCTACGGCTGCCTGCAACTGCATCAAGGGCAGCATCATGAGCAAAGAGAACAGAATCTTTTTCATATCAGGAAATGCTAATTTGCCTACAAATTTACGAATAAGAAGTCAAACTGGCAAATTATTCCAGAAGAAAGTCAAAACATAACGTTTGACGTTAGCAAACAACTAGTGTTATGATTGCAAACATCTAGTGTGACGTTTGCGATTTACTAGTGTGACGTTTGCGATTTACTAGTGTGACGATTGCAAACATCTAGTGTGACGTTTGCGATTTACTAGTGTGACGATTGCAAACATCTAGTGTGACGTTTGCGATTTACTAGTGTGACGATTGCAAACATCTAGTGTGACGTTTGGGATTTACCTTGCAGTCGTTTAATAATGACGTTATTTCCTCCATTAAGAATAAAATTCTTAATTCATAGCCTTTAATTCTCAAATTCTTTGTATCTTTGCAGCCGAAATAGCGAATTGTACATTATATAATTTATATATAAAGCATGAAATTGAACATCATCGTACTTGCAAAGCAAGTACCTGACACGCGCAATGTCGGCCCAGACGCCATGACGCCTGAGGGAACCGTCAACCGTAGCGCGTTGCCTGCCATCTTCAATCCCGAGGACCTCAACGCCCTCGAGCAGGCTCTGAGACTGAAAGACCAATTCCCAGGCACAACTGTGACCGTCATTACGATGGGCCCAGGCCGAGCTGCCGAAGTGATTCGCGAAGTTATGTACAGAGGTGCTGACGGTGGCTATCTGCTTA
>JAGCFN010000014.1 GCA_017650085.1 Bacteroidaceae bacterium
ACGCTTTGGATCAGTAGAGAGAGTAGTCTTACCTGTACCAGAAAGACCGAAGAAGATAGCTGTGTTCTCACCGTTCATATCGCAGTTAGCAGAACAGTGCATAGAAGCGATACCCTGAAGTGGGAGGAAGTAGTTCTGCATAGAGAACATACCCTTCTTCATCTCACCGCCGTACCATGTGTTGATGATAACCTGCTCACGGCTTGTTACGTTGAATGCAACACAAGTCTCAGAGTTAAGACCGAGCTCCTTGTAGTCAGAAACCTTTGCCTTAGAAGCGTTGTAGATAACGAAGTTTGGCTCGAAGTTAGCGAGTTCCTCTTCTGTTGGCTGGATGAACATGTTTGTTACGAAGTGAGCCTGCCAAGCAACCTCAACGATGAAACGAACAGCAAGACGTGTAGCCTTGTTAGCGCCACAGAAAGCATCAACTACATAGAGGTTCTTGTTGCAGAGCTCCTTAACAGCGAGATCCTTAACCTTACCCCAAACCTCCTCAGACATTGGGTGGTTGTCGTTCTTGTACTCTTCAGATGTCCACCATACAGTGTCCTTAGAGTTCTTGTCCATTACGATGTACTTATCCTTAGGAGAACGACCTGTGTAGATACCAGTCATAACGTTTACTGCGTTAAGCTCTGTGTTCTGACCTACCTCATAGCCCTGAAGGCCTGCCTTTGTCTCCTCTGCGAAGAGTACTTCGTAAGAAGGATTGTGCGCAATCACTGTAGAACCAGTGATGCCATACTGTGTCAAATCCAAATTTGCCATTTTTGTTATACTATTATTTTTAAAAAGTGATTAACTTGTAAATACAGTCTTTTCTTTTTTCCGAAATTTGGCGCAAAGGTACAAAAAAAATAATTCTTGACAAAAAGTTTTCGCCAAGAATTAATATTTTTCAACAATAATTTTTCCAATATTTATGTTATCGCTAACAATTCGTCATTGTTTGCAACGTGCAGTTTGCAATTTGTAAGCAAAAAAGCCCTATATTTTACATATCAAGTTGCTTGAGCAATTCATCGTTACTAAGATGACAAGCCTTGACCTTGCCGTTCTCTAAAACGAAGTTGTCGGGCACCTTTGTCGTTCCTAATGCTTTCACAACAGGAGAGTTCCACATAAGTCCGTCACAAACCGTTGACCAAGCCGTACTGTCATTGCCTACCGTTCTCTTTGCATCCACGGCTGATGCGTCGATACTCACGCCGAGAACCTTAGGCACCTGCTTGCCTTGCGACTTCATCTCTTCTATCTTCCTTAAGACACGTCGGGAAAGATTCGTCCCGTCGAAATCCCAAGTAGCCCATACGAGAATCAAGGTTTTGCCAAGGCGATACTGCGAAGCCTGAACATCCTTACCCTGAAGGTCTTTTGCCTTAAAGTTCGGAAGCACATCCCCTACTTGCAAAGGGGTATTCTCAAGTCCTACGGCAAGTCGCATAATCGACGTCTCCTTATCGGTCTTATCGCTTATCAGCTTCACAAGCTCCTTCGCTTTCTTCAGGTCGGGCTTTGCCGTAACGATGAAATACTTCCTCAGAAGCCATCGGCTGATTATAGAAGAGGGATTTTCCCTTATGAACTGCTCTGCCTGTTTCTTCAGACCGTCAGGCGACTGCGACGAAGTGTTTTTTCGCCACTCGGTCATCCTCTCGTTGTCCTTGGTACCCGTCACCTCGATATCCTTGATGTGCGAAGCATCTGCCTTAAGATCAACGTTCTCGCCCGGCTTTACGAAGACTGGTATCTCCGAATAGTTAGGCAACACGATGACGATAGTGCCCTCCTCTTCACAAGGTATCTCGTATGCAAAGCGACCGCCCTGCACCTTGATTGTGTCGATACCGCTTATCGCCCCATCCGGACTATATACATAGAACTGTCCCTGATTCATCTTGAGGAAACGACCCTCAAGACTGAAATGGTGACTGTCTGTTCCGCATGAAGCTAAGAGCAAAAGCAGCAGACTACTCGCCAGTGAACTCCAAATCCTCATCTGCATAAGGCTTCAGACTTGGGTCCTTCTGCAATGCCTCCTTCAGAAGGTCTGTTCCAGAGAACACACTTCCCTCACGATAGCAGCATATAGAGTGCAGATAACTTGTCATAGCATCAGGATTCTTGATGGCCTTGAATGTAGCACGACCCTGAGAATAGTCGCCAGCCATAATCTGAGCAAGACCTGCCATATTGTTCTATATGCCCTTATAGTTAGCAGCAGCCTGCTTGTAGTTACCCTTTACGAAGTTCACAGCACCCTGAACGCGGTTGATGTCGTTTGAGTTTCCTGCCTTTGACATATAAGCCTCAGCCTCCTTCAGGTTACCGTTCTTCAGCTCAACGAGAGCAAGATTTGACTGACACTCACCAGCACGTGGGTTTACCTGAAGAGTCTTGTTCACCCATGCC
>JAGCFN010000122.1 GCA_017650085.1 Bacteroidaceae bacterium
CTTGTAGTGCTCGTCGCCTTCGTAGGTTGCGGTAATGGTTGTTGTGCCGCCCTTAGCGAGAGGCGTCACCTTGCCTGTTGTGGCATCAACGGTTGCTGCGCTACTGTTCGAAGAGGTCCACTTGAGCGGCAAGCCTTCCACATCGGATGTTACTGTTGGCGAAGCGAAGGTACGGCCTGGACGTATACGCATGTTTTTCTTTGCAATCTTCAGGCCCACATCGCCCTTAATCATTCTTACGGTGTAGCTTATCTCTGGAACATCGAACGAGGTCAACGAGATCAGACCTTCTGGCGTCTCGACGTAGTTCAGCACGATCGTTTCTGTCTCACCACTAAGCAACTCCTCGAATGTATAGGGATTTTCCAGATTGGGTGAGATTGTCAACTTCATGCCATCCTTCACTATGATAGTGCTTCCCATGCCGATATAGTCGGCCTTTGCACTTCTGATACCCGTTATCTCGTTTCGTCCTACAGAGGTGAAGGTAACGGTTTGAGGTTCAATTTCTGTGTCGCCATAGGTGTATTCGAAGACGAGCTTCGTCTTGTCTGCCTTGAGCCTGTAGTCAGGACCAGAGTAGTCTGTGACGCGTCTTTCCACATGGCTCGAGTCGTGCTGGCAGACACGCTGTTCCATACCCTTCACTCTTGTAGTGGCTTCGCGAGCGATTTCCCATTCGCCCCAATCGTGGCCGATTCGTGGAATTTTCGTGCCCTTCTCTCCCAAGTTGTGACAGTATTGGCAATACTTGTCGCCTGTGTTGCCGTCTGTGGTGCAAGTTGCAGGTTTGCTGCCTACCGTCAGGTCTGGATTAAGGGGTGTCCACCAGTTCTGCATTGTAGAACCATGTACTAAGTCCTTCCAACCATGCTTGAGTGGCGTCTTCTTGCCCTTGACGACCTTACCGCAACGGTTGCAGTTGAAGTCGCCGCTATAGCCGTGAGTTGCAGGATTGGGCACATTCCCTGCTCCAAACGAAACCGTACAGTACTCTACAACTGCTGTGCTTTCGATTGGTGTTGCGCCAGAGATGTCGTGACCAAGAGGTGCAAGACGGGCTCCTGGAACCATCACCTTTCCGCAACCTGCACAAGCCTGTTCTGCCTCATGGCCGTAGCCTCTGCAAGTAGGTTCTTGGCGTGGAACCGTTGTTGAGCCACACTGATGGTTGCATTCCTCATAATCGGCAGCAACAAATACGAAGCCATCAGGCATCACGAAGGTCGTGGTCTCTGCATTCGCATTGGCGAAGGTAACAGCCTTGAAGAAGTCGCCATAGCCCTCGTGTACGTTATAGTAATTAGCTTGGTCTAGCCATTTCGTGAACTTGTATTTGTTCTGACATACAGTACGGTTGAAGGTAACGGTTACCGTTTGGCCTGGAGCTGCTGCTGCAGGTTCGGCTGTACCGTTCAATACGCCTATAGGATAAGTGCCATAATTGTAATACGTGTACTTGGCCTGATTGCAGACTCTGCAATATTGAGTCAGGCGTCCTTTCTTGTCGGGAGTGGGATCAGTCTTTTCCGACCATACATTCCAGTCATGCGCTTCTGCATTCATTTGGCCGCAAGTCTTGCAATATACATAGTGCTGGACATCGCTGCGACCACCTCTTTGCGGATTGATTTCAGAAATGTTGTTTCTTACCCAAACGCAATTATCCCAACCGTCTGAAACATTCCAAGTGTACCATTCGTGTTCGTGTGGCAGTTTGGGAAGTACTTCCACTACATGATAGCCACAAGTGCGACAGTCGAACTCTCTCTTGCCATCGCTGGTATAAGTTGGCTCTACAATATTCTCATCCCAATGATCTGTCCAGCCTTCTACCCATTTTGGCCAGTGTCCGTCTTCTGTGGCTACCTTTCCGCTGAGACCGCAACGGCAGTCATACCAATGCACTTCGCTATTGTAGCGCAGCTGGTCGAAGGCGTGCTCATGTCCAGGCTCTACCTTTGGAATAATGATTGTGTTGGCTGCGCTGCAGTCCATGCAAGCCTGTTCGCGTTTGCCTTCTGTGGTTTCTGTGGCAAGTGTCACAGTCCATTCGCCATAGCGGTGAGGCTTGGTCCATTTCTCTTCGCCACAGCCTGCACATACCAGTTTGTGTGTGCCGTCTCCGTTGTCCACGTATTTCTTGAAGACATGCTGAGCCTTCACTACTGCTATACGGCTTGTGACTTCACCCTTGTCGTTGCTGATTACGCAATAGTACATGTGGCCCTTGCCGGGTTGGCAGTCGTCGAATTCCACAAAGGCTTTCAGGGTTGGAGTCTTGGAGCCTGTGTATTTCTCACCATCGCGAACAGCATCGTCTTCTATGATTTCATTGTATTCCAGATCAACAAGTCCTTGGTACCATTGATAGGTCAGGTTCTTGCCGCCAGCCTTCACCCTGAATGTGGCATAGTGGTACTCTCCTTCTGGGTCGTACGAGTTCGACTTGCCCTCGTAGTCCTTTGGCTGGTCTATGATGTAGGGCGAGCCGTCTTCCGGAACTGGGATGTAAGGAATGGAGACTGTGCCCATGAACTGTTCGCAGACAGCACAATAGACATTGGCCTTGCCGTTCCTGTGTTGCTCGGAGTTGGGTTCGCTCACGGTTTCCGTATTGCCTTCCGTATGCGTAGCTTTGCTGACGGCAGCACCACAGTCCTCGCAGACCAGCCAGTGAGCGCTCTTGTCGCTGTCCCAACCTGTGCTTACGCTTGTGTGTGCGCATTCTTGATTATGGTCGCAATTTTCCAGACATTGGTCGTCTGTATAGCACCAATGCTCTACGAAGTCCTCGCTCTCTATGCAGAAGTCGTGGTCGCAGCCCATCGCAGAAGTGTTGGCTGCACAGCATTCTGTGCAGAGTTCGCAATAGTCGCAGCGGTCCATACCTTCGAAGCAATCGCCACACTGCTCGCAGATGAAGTGGTCGCCGTCTTCGAACTCATCTTCCGGACAGTAGCCGTGCTCGCAATGGTCTCTGCAAGTCTCGCATTTGCCGCAGAACTCGCAAATCTCGTCTGGCTCGAAGCAATCGCCACAGTCCGCACAAAGGTGCTCTTCCCATTCGTCGCTTTCAGGACAGATTTCGTGGATGCAATGGTAGCCGTCCACGCAGTCCTCGCAATAACCGCAGAACTCGCACTCGGCATCGTTGGGACATTGCTGACATTCAGGACAGATGTGGTCGTCGTATTCGCTCGAGAAGATGCAATAGCCATGCGTGCAACCTGCATCTTCCGAATGGGCCAGGCAGCAACCTTGGCAAAGGCCGCAATCATCGCAGAACTCCTGACCTTCGCCTTCCACACAGCCACCACACTCTTCGCAAAGCCACATATTGTCTTCGCAGCAAAGGTAACAATGTTCGCCACCACTCCTGCACCATTCTATCTGATTGCCATAGCCGAAGCAGAAGTCGCATTCAGGGCAATGGTTCCTTTCGTCGTAACAAGCCTCGCAAAGGCCGCAGTTGGAGCAGATTTCATCATCGCAAGCGAAGCAGTCCTTACAATGTTCTTCGTCATCTCGAATGCATTGGTTGCACAATTCATGTTCCTCGCAACCACCATCGAGAATATCTGTGTTTTCGCCATCTATAATCAAGCATTTGCCGCAAGACTTACAAACCATTTCTACGCAATCCTTGCAATGTTTTGATGAAGCTCCACAATCGCATTGTTCTCCTGTCTCTGCGCCAAAATGTCCGTCACAGAATTCACAGTGAAAATAAAAATTATAATCACTAGAACCCCTACATGATTCGCAATATCCACCAAAGGAATCTGCTTCAAAGCATGCCATACAAGAAGGCTCATCCATACAATCTTGGCATAATGAACAATGGTGCCAATAGTTACAAATAGCATCATAGTTATAAAGACAACCTCCACAATCTTCGCAGAAATTGCTAGATAAGTCATCTTGAAAATCTTCATATGCTTCATCATAGGACCAAGTATCCCGTTGAAATTCTCCACGGCGAATAGTTCCACACCAAGGACACTCATGTTCAAACGTCATGACTCCACCATCGCTTGAGTAGGTGCAGTCATAATCTGCCCAAGCCATTTGGGATATGAAGCAGCAACAGACCATAAGCAAAGCCGCAAGCAACCCCCTCCCAGGCGGCATCCATCTTTTGTAAGTAGTAGTATTCATAGTAGTAAAAGTTTTTGAGGTTAATAAGTTTATTAGTTAGTTGTCTTTTGAAACAGGAACAAAAAAAACGTGGACTTCATTCGTCTACGCTTTCAGAGGTATCGCCAAACACCATGCAACCATATACGAGTAAAAAGCCCACGCCGAACCGACGTGAGCATCCTGAATTTTACTCTTGGTTGCTTCTTTAACTTTGGCGAATTTCTGAAAGCAAGAAGTAAATTGGACGCTTCTTTGTCTATATGTCTAAATTCCTTTGTTTATGCCATGCAAATCGGTTATGAGTTAAAAGTTCGTCTTGTTCTCGGTTGCAAAGTTAGCATTTTCTTTTGTACCAACAAAGGAATTGCAGGGAAAAGTTGAATTGCAAATGAAATCAAAAACACCCGTCACTCGTCAGGTTTAGGGGTTAACACAAAGATTATCAGCAATA
>JAGCFN010000123.1 GCA_017650085.1 Bacteroidaceae bacterium
ACCACTTTTGGCAAGATGAGGAACGAAGCAGAATTGACGCCCATAATCTCCAAAGCGTCAATCTGTTGCGTGACTCGCATTGTGCCTATCTCAGAAGCTATGTTCGAGCCGACCTTTCCAGCAAGGATGAGACACATGATACTCGAGGAAAATTCGAGCAACATAATCTCTCTAGTCGTGTATCCCGTTGTGAATGTCGGCATCCAAGGACTTTGAATGTTAAGCTTTATCTGTATGCAAATGACTGCTCCGATGAAGAAGCTGATGAGCAGCACAATGCCGATGGAATCGACACCAAGCGAACCCATCTCACGGATATACTGCCGCATGAACATCCGCCACCTTTCGGGAATGCTCAGCACCCTGCCCATCAGTTGCAAGTACCTGCCAAACGCAGCCAGCCACTTCGTGATAAACATAGCTTCTCTAAACTCTAAACTTTCAACTCTAAACTATTCCGTAGGCGTTTCCATACCGACCACAAGACGGTTGCCGCTGCCGAAGATTTGCTGTGCCAACTGCTTGATGTCCTCAACTGTCACGCCTTGAACGCAATCCTCATAGCCCTCGACGAACTCCTGATTGTAGCGCGTCTTCGAGACGAGGCTGTTCATCCAGTACCCGTTGTTCTTCAAGTCTTCCTGATGCGAACGGAGCATGTACTCCTTTATCTTGCCAAGATTCTCTTCAGAAGGTCCTTTTTCCATCATTTCCTTGATGCCATTGCTGATGACAGACGTCATGGCCACACGCTTCTCGGGAGCTGTAGGCAGGACAATCTGCACCATTGCAAGTTCTTCTGGGTAGTCGACAAGGTTGGCACTTACAGGCACGCCATAAGCTCCACCCTCATCCTCGCGAACAGTCTCTGTATAAAGCATCTGCATAGCCTGCTGGAGCATATCGACAAGGATGTCGCTCCTCAGCGTCTCCTTCATGAGCGTATGATAGATGAAGACATTCAAGGAGTTGGGCGTGTCCTGCTCCTTCGTGAAGTAGCACTCGCGTTCGCCCTTCGTCATGCGTTGGTCGATAATCTTGTAAGCCTCTTTCTTGCCCTTAGCAGGCAGCGCGCCAAGATACTTCGCAAGCAAGGGAGCGACTGAGTCGGCATTGACATCGCCCACGAGATAGTATTCAAAGTCGCCTGCATTGGCAAAGCGCTCACGATACATCTCAAGCAAACGGTCGTAGTTGATGCGGTCGAGGTCTTCTTCCTTGAAGCGCTTAGCACGGACATTATTATTATAAACAACGCTGATGACGCTGTCCTGCAGAGCCGTTTGAGGATTGAGGTCTTGGTTCTTCAAAGCATTGCGGCTGCGCTCTATCTGCGAAGTGAAAGCATCATCATCACGACGAGGTGAGGTGAAGTTAAGGTAAACAAGCTGAAGCATCGTTTCGATGTCCTTCTTCACACAATTGCCTTCAATGACTTCCGAGCGGGCACCGACGCTGGCCGAAGCACCTGCTTGAATGCCAGCAAGCTTTTTGTTGAGGTCGACTGCAGAGAAATTGCCCAAACCGCCTTGACGCACGAGACCGATATTGCTGGCATTGGTGTATTCATCGTTGCTGTAAAGGCTATTGCCGCCCCAAGATGTTGCACGGAAGATGATTCTGTTGGGGCTATAATCGGTCTGCTTGACGTGAATCTTCATGCCATTGCTCAAGGTAATGAGCTTAGCGCCATAGATGTCGTCGGTAATCTTCTTGACCTTCACTTTGCTCTTGAGTTCGGGCACCAACGGGTCTGTGCTGACCTCCTCGGTAAAGGCGGCAATGTCCTCGCCATCAACTTCTTTCATTGCCAACAGCACTTCCTGCTCGGTCGGACAAACCAGTCCTTCCTTCTCTGGCATCATGACGAGGATGGCACGATTCTCTTGAGGCAACTCTGCAAGGGCCTGATTGATCATCGATAAAGGAAGATTTGGCACAATCTGGTGCATCAGTTGATGCATATACTCGATACCAGCAGCCGGGATGTTATCAATGAAGTGACTGACATAAGCATTCACGAACGAAGTGTTGGTGCGCTTGTCGCGAGCCTCGTATGCCGCATCGATTTGCGACAGATACTCTTGCTTGAAGCGCTCGTACTCGCTTTCTGTGAAGCCGCCTCTCGAAGCACGAAGCAACTCGCGATAAGCTGCCTTGATGCCTTCTGTGTAGCGATTCTCCTTCATATTGATGTCAAGAGAAAGTGCGTCCTTCGTCTTTGCCACAAGGTACTCGCCGAAGTTAGCACTTGCACCAGAGAAGGGAGCATCTGCTTTGCGTGCAATTTCGTTCAGACGTTCGTTGAGCATACCCGAGATAGCATCCTGCACGAAGTCCTGAGCGATATAAGCCATCGTTCCTCTCATTTCTCTGGGAAGAGGATCGTCCTTGAACATGACGGATGCCACCATGCCTGGGAACTCTTTGTCCTGACCGATGAAGACGAGCGGCTCCTGATTGTCGGGCACGGGATAGTCTTCGCGAACGGCAGCATCGGCTGGGGCTGGAGCAATGTCGGCAAACATTTCCTGCAACTTCTTCTCGATTTCGTCGGGATCAACGTCGCCCACGATAACGAGTGCCTGCAGGTCGGGACGATACCACTTGCGGTAGTAGCTGCGAAGGGTTTCGTAGGGAAAGTTCTTCACAACCTCCATCGTACCGATAGGCATGCGGTTTGCATACTTGCTGTCCTTGCAAATGGTGGGCAGAGCTGCCTCGATGAGTCGCAACTGAGCGCTGCGACGAGCACGCCACTCTTCCTCAATGACGCCACGCTCCTTGTCAATTTCCTTGTCTTCGAGCAAGAGGTCGTGGCTCCAATCGTGCAGGATGAGCAGACAGGAATCGATGGCTCCTGCAATCTCGACATTGACGTTATTGATGTTGTAGACGGTCTCTTCGAAAGAGGTATAAGCGTTGAGATTCTCGCCGAACTTCACGCCGATGCGCTCCAGATACTGCTTCAGGGCATCGCCAGGGAAGTGCGTTGTGCCGTTGAAGCACATGTGCTCGAGGAAGTGAGCCAGGCCGCGCTGGTCATCTTCCTCCTGCATAGAACCGACGCGCTGAGCAATGTAGAAGTCGCAACGCTTCTCGGGCCATTCATTATGGCGGATGAAATAGGTGAGGCCGTTTTCCAACTTGCCTGTCTTGACAGCAGGGTCAAGGGGAACAGGCGGCATTTGCATTTGTTGTGCACTAACTGCTGATACTGCAACGAGCATCAGCAACAAAGAGATTAGTTTCTTCATTTCTTATTATCTTTATTTCTTATTTCATTTTCCACCCTTTTTTCGTCAGGACAAGGGAAAGCTCTATCTGTTCGCTTGTACTGTCGTTGAAGTTAAGTTGCAACATAACGTAGGCCGTGCTGTCTTCCAACAGGCTGTCGTTGATGGCTTTGACCGATTTGAGGCTCCGCATATCGTCCCTTGCCATGAACTGAGCCGTCGCATCTACGAGCTGACTGCGGAAGTCCTCGGGCAAATCTTCCGAGTTGGCATACCCCTTGACGAAACCTTTGTAGTTGCCTTTGACGAGCATCGTATAGTACTTCTCAGCGGCCTTCCTCGCAGCCTTATGAGTGTATTGGCCGTTGGAGCAAGCAAAGAAGACAACAGACAACAGACAACAGATAACAGCCTTTTTCATAATCCGGTAAAACCTGTATTACTTCTGCCTTACGAATATATTTATAGGGCATCCTGAGAAGTCCCAGCGTTCGCGGATTTTGTTCTCGAGGAAGCGCTTGTAGGGTTCCTTGACATACTGCGGCAAGTTGGCATAGAAGACAAACGAGGGCACACGAGTGTCAGGAATCTGCATGCAGTACTTTATCTTGATGTATTTGCCCTTCATCGATGGTGGCGGATAAGCCTCGATGAGTGGCAGCATCTCCTCGTTGAGTTTGTGGGTCGAGACCTTACGACGGCGGTTGAGGAAGACGTCCTTTGCCGTCTCGAGCACTTTGAAGATGCGCTGCTTGGTGAGGGCAGAGCCGAAGATGATGGGGAAGTCTGTGAACGGCGCCATTCGGTTGCGAATCGCATCCTCCATCGTCTTCATCACTTTCGCGTCCTTGTCTGGCACAAGATCCCACTTGTTGACCACCACTACAAGACTCTTCTGGTTCTTCTGAATGATTTGGAAGATATTGAGGTCTTGCGCCTCGATGCCTCTTGTCGCGTCAATCATCAGGATGCAAACATCACTGTTCTCGATGCTGCGAATCGAGCGCATCACACTGTAGAACTCCAGGTCTTCGCTCACCTTGTTTTTGCGACGAATGCCCGCAGTATCAACAAGATAGAAGTCGAATCCGAACTTGTCGTAGCGGGTGTAGATACTGTCGCGAGTGGTGCCTGCAATGTCCGTCACAATGTTCCTTTCCTCGCCGATGAAAGCGTTAATGAGACTCGACTTGCCTGCATTGGGCCTACCCACAACGGCAAAACGGGGAATATCTTCATCGGGCAAAGCATCGCCTTCCTTGGGGAACTTGCTGATGACGAGGTCAAGCAAGTCGCCTGTGCCGCTACCCGTTGCTGCAGAGATGCATTGTGGCTCGCCCAGTCCCAAAGCATAGAACTCGGCAGCCAGGTAAGTCTCGTTATTGTCCATCTTGTTGCAGACGAGCAGGACGGGCTTCTTCGAGCGGCGAAGTATGCCAGCCACAGCCTCATCAAGGTCTGTGATGCCATTCTGAATATCGACCAGAAACAGGATCACGTCGGCCTCATCAGTTGCGAGGGTGACCTGTTTGCGGATTTCTTCCTCGAAGATGTCGTCGCTGCCAACAACCCAGCCACCCGTATCGATGACGGAGAACTCACGGTTGCCCCATTCGCACTTGCCGTACTGACGGTCGCGAGTAGTGCCGGCTTCTTCGCTGACAATGGCATGACGCGTTTGTGTCAAGCGGTTGAAAAGGGTGCTTTTGCCCACATTTGGGCGTCCCACTATAGCTACAATGTTTGACATAACCATATAATTTGCGCCGCAAAGGTACAAAAAAAGCGAGAGATATGCAAATAAATACCTTTATTTTCATATCTTTTTTCTGCTCAGATGAACACGAATTGAAGACCATTAAAACGCTATTTTGTCCCATTTCTGACTTCTGCAGTCATGTTTGCAAACTTCATACGTGTCGTTGCCGAACTTCACACGTGAAAATGCCAAACATCCCTGCAGACATCTATACAGCCAGCTTTGACTTTCATTAAGGCACAATAAAGCCTCACCTTTTGTGGCGAGGCATTACTGATTTTTTCGATGAAATGGGGCAAAATTGCAACTTTTCTATGCGTTCCCCAGGGTGCCGTCCAGAGGGATAGGACTGCCAGAAGGATTGTTCTGCTGTTGGGGTACACGCTTGAAAGCGATGTTGTTGCGAAGCATCTGACCTGGATTGACGAGCGGCAAGATCTGCTTGGGGATACCTGCCTCTTCGCTACGGATTGCCATGATGCCGCGAGCACTGCCTATAGTGATGTCAGCCATGTGTTGGACAAGTCCTGCAGGCAAAACCCATTGGTCCTCATTGAGTTGATAGAGAGAGCTCCAACTATCGCGCGTGAACTCAAAGACAGTCTGAACACCAAGAATAAGTTGGGTGATGTCGTTCTTCTTGTATTCGAAATTGGCGTTGCAACGTACGACACGCTTATCGGTATCGCAGTTGAACTGGAGTTGGTTGTTGATTTGCATCTCGCCTTCAGGCCATTCGTTGGCGAGATTGACAAACTGCAGTTGCTTGACGTCCATCAAGCGAAACTGAATTTGAATTTGTTTCTGTTGTTGTGCCATGATATGTTAACGTTTTGCTTTTATTGTTATCGCGTTGAGGTAGTAGAAAAGATTGGGGCTGTTGTTGTACGAACCAGGCATGACGGTGAGAGTCAACTGACCGTCTGCTGTGGGACGAATGTGCTTCATGACAGCCGTTTCATGCGAGTTATTGGCAGACTGAAGGGCATCAGCCCAAGTGTCGTCGCCTTGAACAATGAAACTGGTCTGACGGAAGTCCTGACACTTGTCGCGAGAGGAAAAGATGGTCATCTCGTACTCGAGTTCTGGGTTGAGATGGCTGAACCTGATCACGCTGTTCTGGCGTGGCCCATTGCCTCCGAATTTGCCTGCAGTATAGCCCCAAAGTGCCGATTGGGAAACATCTGACGGCATAAGCATCTTGGTGGTGGTATAGGCTGCGCCATTCTTGTTCGCACCTCCGAATTCGCCTATAAAGGTGACAAGAATGCCTGTCGGATTCATGTTGCTGTCATGGATACTGAGGTGTGTCCTAAAGGCAGGAGTTATGTCGTTCCATGCAGGGTCGCCAGTATGGTCTGCTCCAAAGTTGAGTTTAACCAAACCTGTAGGCACTATGTTGTTGACAGCAGGAAAGCCCTCGTGATCGAGTGTGGTGCGTTCAAAGGGACGCGCAACTGCCTCATGAGCAGCAACTTGGCATGTATGGGCCGCAAGGAAATCCATTCCGTCAGGATGATAGCTGAGCCCAACAGGAGAGATGCCAGTAATAGTCTCGAACCAAGCGCAAGCAGCCGTGTAACGCCCCATCTTTAAGTCGAGATGGTAGCCATCGCGATTCATATTGTCGCCCAACCAAGTGGTACGAGCATTTTGTATGGCCGTTCCAGAAGGCACTACAAAACTGAACTCAGGATGCGTCTGCAAAGCATATTGTACAGCTGCACAGATGCTATCGTACATCACCTCCTGACGATTTCCGTAGTTTGCAAAACCGCCATGTGTACTATCGTGCGAATAAGCCCATGTCTGATGGTAGCCATAAGCAGCATTGGGATTGGTCTGAAGGCCTTGCGCATATTGTATGAGATATGTCAGATAAGGCTCGAAAGTGGTGGTAAGTCCAGACTCCTGACTGACTTGTTGGAAAGTGATATACTGCCAAGGCTCGTCCGTGATGATTTCAAAGAGGGCTGTACGGGGTTTGTTGGTGCGTCGGCCATTCACGACCTTGCGATACTCGAAAGTATTGTTCGCCTCCGTCACATCAATCCAATGCGACTGAAAGCCCTGGCCTCCTCGATAGGCATTGCCGATAATCATCTTCACTCCCACCTCGTTGGCCAATTCCCAAAGGTATTGCTCGACTGCATCTTGCGAAAAACTATTGCCAATAGCAAGCACGCGAACTATGCCGTCCTGCATCAAGGAATCGACCTGAGCCCTAACGCCAAGACAGAGACAAAACAGTATAACAAAACCCAGTTTTTTCATTTGCCAAGGACTTTATTGTATTCGCTAACGTTCGAAAGCACTTGCAAAGCGCGTTCTATACAAGGGTCGCCGATGAGTTGTTGCTGCGCCCCACCCCTCTGATAGTAGTAGCGATGCACTATTTCATCACAGAGGAAGGGCTCCACATCCTTGCGGAAGCGCAGCAGATCGGCCTTTACATCGTAGGTCAACTTGGCCTCGAGAGCCTCGAGTTCGGCTTGAGTGGCTTCCTGATAGCCTTCACGTTTGATGACATCACGAAGTACCTTCAGGACCTCTTTGGCAGGCTTTCCAGCCTCGAAACCGCTGGATTGAATACTATCGGCAAAGGTTGCATAGTCCTCGTCACTCAGTTTGAACTCTCCTACTGGCGGAATCGTGGGATGAGTACGGCAGAAATGCGTAACATAGTCGAAGAACTCGTCGCTATTGATCAATTCGGAAACTATGGTGGGCATGCTGTCTGGCTTCACCTCGATGTCTGGTTTGATGCCGCCTCCATCACGAACCTCCCTGCCTCCAGCTGTGTGGAAAAGGTTCGTCAGACTGTCTGGAACCGTTCCAGCCGAACCATCTGCATTGAGGTGGCGATAGTCGTAAGCCTGAATGCAACGTCCACTTGGAATGTAGTAGCGACTGGTTGTGAGTTTGAGGGTGCCGTGATAGGGCAACTCTCGGATCATCTGGACCAAGCCCTTGCCATAGGTTCTCACGCCCATAATGACGGCTCGATCGAAGTCCTGCAAGGCTCCAGCCACAATCTCGGAGGCCGAAGCCGAGCCTCCATCGACAAGCACAACAACAGGCATCAGGCTATCCACAGGCTCTGTGGCTGTGTAGTACTCGCGATTTGTGCGAGACATTTTGCCCTTCGTATAGACCACCTTTTTCCCCTTTGGCAGGAAGAGATTGGCTATGTCAACTGCTTCATTGATGGCTCCACCAGGATTGCCTCGAAGGTCAAAGACGAGCTGTTTGGCTCCCTGACGACGCACTTCGTCGAGAGCATCACGAACCTCTCGGCAAGCCCCTTCTGTAAAGCCCGTCAGATAGATGTAGCCAGTCTGTCCGTCACTCAGCATCCCTGCATAAGGAACTTGCGGAAGCTGAATGGTTTGACGTGTGATGAGGAACGACTTCTCCTCTTCTCCTCGACGCACTTTCAGCTCGAAAGTCGTGCCAGCCTCACCTCGAAGCATACTACTCACCTTGGGCGTCAGCATGCCCTTCACGTCTTTTCCGTCGATGGAAAGAATGACGTCACCAGCCTGAACGCCTGCCAATTGACTGGGAGTGCCTTCGTAAGGCTCGCTGATGACTGCTCTTTGCTCTTTCCGATGGTAGCGAATCACACTACCTATGCCGGCATACTTGCCTGTAGCCATTTGACGGAGGTCCTCGTCTTCATCTGGGAAATAGTCAGTAAAGGGGTCAACCTGCTGAAGCATCGAACGTATGCCCCACCCTATCACAGTATCGGCATTAAGCGAATCGACATAGAAGAGGTCGAGCTGCTTGTAGATGTCGTTGAAGAGTTCGAGGTTGCGACTGATTGCAGAATTGGCATTCTCTCTCTTCTGTGCTGCCAAAACGAGTGGCAGCATACACATTATTATATATATATACGCGCGTTTCATATCAGATCTTCGTTTCTTTTCTTATAGTTTTCCATTCTTCTTCGGACAACCTTGTGCCCACCACTCCGATGATGTGCTCGCTGAGTAAAGCACCACAGCTGAGGCAATCTTTCAGCGAAACGCCTCTGTTCAGGGCATAGAGGAAGCCTCCTGCAAAGAAGTCGCCTGCAGCAGTCGTATCCACTACAGAAACCTTTCTGGCTGGCACCACCACCTCTTCCCTGCCAAGCCTTGCACTTGCACCTTTGCCGCCAAGTTTCACGACAGCCAAGCACTTGTAGGCTGCTATCTCGCGCAAAGCCTCGAGAGGCTCTTCCTTGCCAGTAAAGGCTGCGGCTTCCTCTTCGTTGGCAAAGACGATGTCGATGTAGTCTTGCACAAGATGCTGGAAGAAAGGCCGATCGGCAGCTACGACATTGTAGCTGGCCAGGTCGAGGCTGAGCTGCACACTTTGTTCCGTCGCAGTCTGGCAGATTGCCTCCATCAAGTCGTGATTCTGAACGAGATAACCCTCGATATGAGCCATCGAAACGCCTTCGAAGAGCTTGGGGGTGATGTCACTCGGCTGCATCGTGGCTGCAGCTCCAAGACAAGTGCCGAAAGTGCGTTCCCCGTCTGGAGAAATGAAGGTGTTGGCAACGCCAGTCGGCAAATCGCATTCGAGCAGACGCGCTTCGATGCCCACCTTCTTGCAGTTCTCAGCATAGAACTTGCCAAGAGCGTCCTTTCCGACTTTGCCTACGAAGCCGGCATTGCCACCCAGTTGGGCAAGAGCCAGCATCGAGTTGCCTGCGCTTCCACCCGTAGCTTGCTCTACGGACAAACCCTCCATATAGGTCCGCAGTTCTTTCTGCCTGGCCTCGTCTATCAGGGTCATTCCACCCTTCGGCAATCCTGTCCGCTCGAGAAACGAGTCGTCTTTCAGTCGCACAAGAATATCGACAAGAGCATTGCCTATTCCGATTATTTTCTCCATATAGTGCAAAATTTTCTGCAAAGATATTGCATATTTCCGAAAAAACCTATACCTTTGCCCCGCAATTGCGAGAAAAAGCGAAAAAAACTGCTTCAGTAGCTCAGTTGGTTAGAGCACATGACTGTTAATCATGGGGTCGTTGGTTCAAGCCCATCCTGAAGCGCAGAGTTTTTCCGAGCAGTTGCAAACCTGCTTCAGTAGCTCAGTTGGTTAGAGCACATGACTGTTAATCATGGGGTCGTTGGTTCAAGCCCATCCTGAAGCGCAAGCCCGAAGAGATTCGGGCTTTTTTTGTTTATTCATATTGCTTATGGAGTTTCAGCTAACTTCACGTGTGACATTCGCAATCATATAGTGTGACGTTGGCAATTTACTAGTGTGACATCTGCAATTTACTAGTGTGACATTTGCAATTTACTAGTGTCAAGTTTGCGATTTACTAGTGTGACGTTGGCAATCATAACGTGTGTCATTTGAAAAGATGGCGTGTCGAAGATGTTCTTCACAAGTTCTACCCCAATTCGCAGCCTATTTAGTCGAAAAATAAGGTTTATATGACGAAGGTATGGAAAAAAATACTATCTTTGTACGGAAAAACATTAAAATATCTAAAACTGACATGAACCAAACACAACAACAAGCAGGCAGCAAGGCCTATCTGTATTCCATTGTTCTTGTCGCAGTATTGGGCGGACTGCTTTTCGGCTACGATACTGCAGTCATTTCGGGTGCTGAGAAGGGTTTGCAGGCCTTCTTCATGGAGGCTGAAAACTTCGAGTACAACGACATCTGGCACGGCTTCACCTCTGCCAGCGCTCTCATCGGCTGCATCATCGGCTCGGCTCTGTCAGGCCTTCTTGCCACGAGTTTGGGAAGAAAGAAGTCGCTCATCATTGCAGGCTTGTTCTTCTTCGTCTCGGCTTTGGGAAGCATGGAGCCTGAGTTCCTCTTCTTCAAGCATGGAGAGCCGCACTTCTCGCTGCTCCTGGCCTTCAACATCTACCGCATCATAGGCGGCATCGGCGTTGGTCTGGCCTCAGCAATCTGTCCCATGTATATCGGCGAGATTGCCCCCTACAAGATCAGGGGCATGCTGGTCAGCTGGAACCAGTTCGCCATCATCTTCGGTCAGTTGGTGGTCTACTTTGTGAACTTCTTCATTCTGGACGACCATATCCAGCCCCTTGTGGAGGAGATGGGAAAGGGCTTGGCAGCCATCAACCCCGATGCACGATGGACTGTGACGACAGGTTGGCGCTACATGTTCGGCAGCGAAGCAATTCCTGCAGGCCTCTTCACCCTGCTCATCTGCTTCGTTCCCGAGACGCCCCGATATCTTGTTTCCATAGGCAAGAACGACGAGGCCTTTGATGTCCTTGCCAAGATAAACGGCAACAACAAGGCCGCCAAGATTCTTCCTGAGATCAAAGAGTCGCTGGTCATGAAGACGGAGAAGCTGATGACCTACGGCTGGATGTGCATCTTTGTGGGCATCATGCTGAGTGTCTTCCAGCAAGTGGTGGGCATCAATGCCGTCCTTTACTATGCTCCTCGCATCTTTGGAGACATCGGCATGCAAGATCCGATGATGATTACCGTCATCATGGGCATCATCAACATTCTGTTCACGCTGGTTGCCATCTTCACCGTCGAGAAGTGGGGACGCAAACCTCTGCTCATTTGGGGTTCGCTTGGGATGGCTTTGGGAGCCTTCGGAGTGGCAATATCTTTCGGCCATGCCGGCATGGGACCCATCACCTCGGCTTCTCTGCTCATCTACTCGGCATCGTTCATGTTCTCTTGGGGCCCCATCTGTTGGGTGCTCATCGCAGAAATCTTCCCCAACACCATTCGTGGCAAAGCCGTGGCAATCGCTGTGGCCTTCCAATGGATATTCAACTTCATCGTCTCCAGCTCGTTTGTGCCCATGTTCAACATGCACCTCACTGAAGGCGACGACTTCGGCCATTGGTTCACCTACGGCCTCTATGGTGTCCTTTGCATCGTGGCAGCCATCTTCGTCTGGAAGCTTGTTCCAGAGACGAAAGGCAGGACTCTGGAGGATATGAGCGCTTTGTGGAAAGGAAAACTGAATAAATAGAAGACTATGGAAAAGAACTATTTGCTTGGATATGACGTGGGAAGCTCAAGCGTGAAGGCTTCCCTGGTGGATGTGGAGAGTGGCGCTTGTGTCGCATCTGCCTTCTACCCGAAAACAGAGGCCCCCATCAAGGCAGTCCGTCCAGGATGGGCAGAGCAAGCTCCTGAAGACTGGTGGAGCTATCTGAAGGCTGCCACAGCCGACATCATGGCTGCCAATGGAGCCAAGAAGGACGAGGTGAAAGCCATCGGCATCTCCTATCAGATGCATGGTCTCGTTTGTGTGGACAAGGAACTGAAGCCGCTTCGGGACTCCATCATCTGGTGCGACTCTCGAGCCGTTCCTTATGGACAGAAAGCCTTTGCCGACCTCGGGAGCGAGCAATGCCTCAGCCATCTGCTCAATTCGCCTGGCAATTTCACAGCCTCCAAGCTGGCTTGGGTTCGCGAGAACGAGCCTGAGACCTTCAATAAAATATATAAGGTGATGCTTCCTGGCGACTATATTGCCTGTCGTCTTTCAGGAACACCAGCCACCACCGTCAGCGGCCTTTCCGAAGGCATGATGTGGGACTTCAAGGAAGAGCGTCCCGCCCAGTTCCTTCTGGACTATTACGGCATCCCCAGCGAGATGCTCTCCGATATCGTACCCACTTTCGGAATTCAGGGTGAAGTGAATGCCGCTTCTGCAGCAGAGCTTGGTTTGCAGGAAGGAACACCCATCACCTATCGCGCTGGAGACCAGCCCAACAATGCCCTCTCGCTGAATGTCTTCGAGCCAGGAGAAGCCGCTACCACTGCCGGCACTTCGGGTGTCGTCTATGGTGTGCTGGGCAGTGTGGCTTACGACCCGAAGAGTCGCGTCAACACCTTTGCCCATGTGAACCATCAGAGCGGCAATCCCCGATTGGGTGTGCTGCTTTGCATCAACGGCACAGGCATCCTGAACTCGTGGGCACGCAGGAATGTGGCACCCTCAGGCATCGGATATGCCGAGATGAACGACCTTGCCGCTGAGGCTCCCATCGGCTCTGCAGGTCTCTCCATCCTTCCCTTCGGCAATGGTGCAGAACGCGTGCTCCAGGACAAGGAAGTGGGAGCCAGCATACACGGCATCAACTTCAACACGCACACGCAAGCCCACATCCTTCGAGCCGCTCAGGAGGGCATCGTCTTCTCGTTTGCCTACGGAATGGAAGTGATGAAGGAGATGGGCATGAGCCTGAAGACGATTCGTGCAGGCCAGGCCAACATGTTCCTGAGCCCCATCTTCCGCGACACATTGGCAGGCGTGACAGGCGCCACCATCGAACTTTGCGACACAGACGGCAGCATTGGCGCTGCCAGAGGTGCAGGCATCGGAGTCGGCATCTATGCTGGCAACAAGGAAGCCTTCTCAGCCCTGAAGAAACTGCAGGTCATCGAACCGGACCTCAAGAATCAGGCCGCCTATCGCGAGGCATATGAACGCTGGCGGGAATTAATTTGACAGGTTTGATGGGCTTAATAGGCTTAATAGGCTTATTAACCCATCAACCCCATAAAGCCTATAAACCCCATAAAACCCATAAAACGAAAAGAAATGAAACAGTTTTTTCCTGAAATTCCAGCCATCAAATTTGAAGGCTTAGAGAGCAAGAACCCATTGGCATACCGCTATTACGACCGCGACAGAGTGGTGCTGGGCAAGAAGATGAGCGAATGGTTCAAATTCGCCATGTGCTGGTGGCACACCCTTGGTGCAGAAGGTGCCGACCAGTTCGGCGAGAACACGAAGTCCTTCCCATGGAATGCGGCTTCCGACCCCCTTCAGGTCGCCAGAGACAAAGCCGATGCAGGTTTCGAATTCATGCAGAAGATGGGCATCGACTACTACTGCTTCCACGACATCGACCTCGTGGCAGAGGCTCCAGACATCGACACCTACGAGAAGAACCTCAAGGAAATTGTGGCCTACCTGAAGCAGAAGCAAGCCGAGACCGGCATCAAGCTCCTTTGGGGCACAGCCAACGTCTTCGGCAACAAGCGTTACATGAACGGTGCTTCGACCAATCCGGACTTCGACGTTGTGGCTCGCGCCATTGTGCAGATTAAGAATGCCATCGACGCCACCATCGAGCTGGGAGGAACATCCTACGTCTTCTGGGGAGGTCGCGAAGGCTATATGAGCCTGCTGAACACCGACATGAAACGCGAGAAGGAGCACATGGCCACCATGCTGCGTATGGCTCGCGACTATGGCCGCAGCAAGGGCTTCAAGGGCACCTTCCTCATCGAGCCGAAGCCGATGGAACCCACAAAGCACCAGTACGACGTCGATGCCGAGACCGTCATCGGATTCCTCAGAGCTCACGGTCTGGACAAGGACTTCAAGCTCAACATCGAGGTGAACCACGCCACCCTCGCAGGCCACACCTTCGAGCACGAACTGGCTTGTGCCGTCGATGCAGGCCTGTTGGGCAGCATCGATGCCAACCGTGGTGACTACCAGAACGGCTGGGACACCGACCAGTTCCCCATCAACCACAGACAACTCATGCAGGCCATGTTCCAGATTGTCCGCAACGGCGGTTTCAAGGATGGCGGCACCAACTTCGACGCCAAAGTCCGTCGCAACAGTACCGACCTGGAAGACATCTTCATCGCCCACATCGCAGCGATGGACGTCATGGCCCGTGCCCTGCTCAGCGCAGCTGCAGTCATCGAGAAATCGCCCATCCCAGCCATGTTCAGGGAGCGCTACGCAAGCTTCGACTCAGGCGAAGGCAAGCGTTTCGAGGAAGGCAAGATGACCTTCGAAGAGGCCTACGAATACGGCAAGAAAGTCGGCGAGCCCAAGCAGACCAGCGGCAAGCAGGAGCTCTACGAAGCCCTCATCAACATGTACTAACCGACCTTTCGCTTAGATAAAGTGAGCCCCGCTGACTGGCAAGTTGGCGGGGCTTTGCTTTTCATTCAATTCTTTGCTTTTTTCTTTGTCACCCTGATATAACGTCGTTCGGTATCTCCGGCAACGGCAACTCCGCCGTAAATCTTCCCTTTGCGAGGAAGGACAACCAACTTCAAGTTGGGGCAACGGTAGAACATGTCCAGGCAGAATAACTTCTTGTACGTAAAGGCGTTATACGTGTAATGCTCTCCCTCGCCTTTCGAAATGCGATGTCCCTTGCCATTAAGCTTCTGCTGTTCCAGACTCTTCCATTCAGCCAAGTTCCGAGTCTTCACCTTTATATCCAAATCCCCAAACGCATCTCCAAGAAGGACATAGTTGGCTTCCTCCGTCATGACACCACGCGAGATGGGGCTGTATCTGTCATCTTCAAGGTGGAAATCAAGATTGTCGAAATGGTTGCTCAAAGGGCCTAAGGAGAAAGATGTGGGTTCATAATATTCGTATGACATGCCTGCCAGAATCCTTTCCTCGGCATTACGGATTGTCAGATAAGGAACTTCGCCCGATACGATTGTCGCATCCATCAGGTTTAGAGTTTTCAGTTTGCCGCGACCGTCTGCTCCAGCCATCTTGCGCAACACCTTGATGTCGGCAGAGTTCAGCTTCCCCGAGACGACAAGATACTGGCAAGTGTCCTGCTGGGCCTGTGTCAAAAGCGCAGATAGCGTGCCTGGCTCTTTGACCTTCACTTTAACTGGTTCCTGGGCGGAAGCAAAAAGTGTAAAGCAGAAAGTGATGAATAGAAATAAGTTTTTCATAATAACTCTTTATTTATTAAAGTTTCAGGACCGTACCTTTTGTTATATCACCATTAATATTCCTTTC
>JAGCFN010000124.1 GCA_017650085.1 Bacteroidaceae bacterium
AACGCAAAACGCACGCTAGCTAAATTGAAAACGTGGCACGTGTAAAAGGCAAACGTAACACGTTAAGATTGCAAACTTAAAGTGTTAAGATTGCAAACGTGGCACTATACGATTTCGATCATAAAGCGCCACTCCATAAAACCTGCCAGTAAATGTCCAATAACTTCACGTTTTCCGTTCAAAGCCTCAGCTTCTTGAAAACTATACAAAATGCTGAAAATTCATCCATTTCATCGTGAGAATTTACCTTATTCCAAGTATGTAAACTAGAGTCTAGAAGTTCGAAGATGTAAAAAGTTTTTACCCGTTTTCAAGAGAAAGGGAATGCACCCAGATTCATCAGGGATTTTCAGGCAGTTCAGTTTACCAAGTCCCATCTCGTCTTCAAGGCAGAAAAAGGTTGGGAAAAGCTTGTTTTTCTTCCCCATTTGCTTGCAAATGTGAAAGAAAAGTTGTACCTTTGCACGGAAAATAAAAGCAAAACTCAACATAATTCAATGGAAGAAATCGAAAAGAAACAACAGGAATACAGCGCCTCGAATATTCAGGTGCTGGAAGGACTGGAAGCCGTACGTAAACGTCCTGCCATGTATATCGGTGACATCAGCGAGAAGGGATTGCACCATCTCGTGTACGAAACTGTCGACAACTCTATCGACGAAGCGCTGGCAGGCTATTGCACACACATCGAAGTGACTATCAACGAGGATAATAGCATCACCGTTCAGGACAATGGTCGAGGCATTCCCGTAGATATGCACGAGAAGGAACACAAGAGCGCCCTCGAGGTCGTCATGACCGTTCTGCATGCCGGAGGTAAGTTCGACAAAGGCTCGTACAAAGTCAGCGGTGGTCTGCATGGTGTGGGTGTCAGCTGTGTGAACGCCCTTTCTTCCAAGATGATCAGCCAGGTTTACCGCGATGGCAAGATCTATCAGCAAGAATACAGCATCGGCAAACCCGTAACTGGAGTCGAGACTATTGGCACAACAGAACTGAGAGGAACACGTCAGCAGTTCTGGCCCGACAAGTCAATCTTCACGACCACTACATATAAATATGATATTCTCGCTAATCGTATGCGTGAGTTGGCGTACCTTAATGCAGGCATCACCATTACTCTGACCGACTTGCGACCTGACGAAGAAGGTAACACGAAGACTGAAAAGTTCCATAGCGAAGGCGGTCTGAAGGATTTCGTCCGTTATATCGACAGCAGCAGAACACACCTCTTCGACGACGTTATCTACCTCAATACAGAGAAGCAGGGCACTCCTATCGAGGTCGCCATCATGTATAATACGGCTTATAACGAGAATCTCCACTCCTACGTCAACAACATCAACACCATCGAAGGCGGCACACACCTGCAGGGCTTCCGCATGGCGCTGACTCGTGTCCTCAAGAAATATGCCGAGGAAAAGTTCGATAAAGTTCTGGAGAAACTCGCCAAGAACGGCATCGAAATTAGTGGCGAGGACTTCCGCGAAGGCCTGACTGCCGTCATCTCAATCAAGGTGGCAGAGCCTCAGTTTGAGGGTCAGACCAAGACCAAGCTGGGAAACAGCGAGGTGGCAGGTGCCGTACAACAGGCTGTAGGTGAGGCGCTAACCAATTATCTCGAGGAGCATCCAAGAGAAGCAAAGCTCATCGTAGATAAAGTTTTGCTTGCTGCTCAGGCTCGTGTAGAAGCAAGAAAAGCCAGAGAAAAGGTGCTTCGTAAGAGCCCGATGAGTGGTGGCGGACTACCCGGCAAATTGGCCGACTGCTCAGACAAAGATCCTGCAAACGCCGAACTGTTCATCGTCGAGGGTGATTCCGCAGGTGGTTCAGCAAAGCAAGGCAGAAACCGTCACTTCCAAGCCATCCTTCCCATTCGCGGTAAAATCTTTAATGTGGAGCGCGTAATGTGGAACAAGGCCTTCGAACACGAGGAAGTCAACAACATCATTCAGGCTTTGGGTGTGAAGTTCGGCCTCAACCCAGATGACTACAAGGAAGCAAACTACGACAAGTTGCGCTACTACAAGACCATCATCATGACTGATGCCGACGTCGATGGCTCACATATCGACACGCTTCTCATGACTCTCTTCTTCCGCTACATGCCCCAACTCATCAAGGATGGCCGTCTCTACATCGCCACTCCCCCACTCTATCGTTGCACTTACGGCAAGATCGAGGAGTATTGCTACGATGAAGATGCACGAATTCGCTTCATCCAAACCTACTGCAACGGTGATGCCGACGACACGAAACTGCATACACAACGTTACAAAGGTCTTGGTGAAATGAATCCCAAACAACTTTGGGAAACCACAATGGACCCAGAACAACGTCGCTTGAAGCAAGTCACAATCGACGATGCAGCAGAAGCCGACTATGTCTTCTCAATGCTGATGGGCGAAGATGTAGGTCCTCGTCGCGAATTCATCGAGAAGAATGCGACCTTTGCAAATATTGATGCCTAACCCACACAACAAGCATAAACAAAAAAGGCAACTCGAAATGAGTTGCCTTTTTGTTCCGTTATAGCTAAAAGAGATTTGGCTTCTTAGCCGAGCTTCTGGATGTACTTTGCCAACTTAGACTTCAGGTTAGCAGCCTTGTTAGCGTGAATGACGTTAATCTTAGCGAGTTTGTCAAGTGCCTTCTGAACGCTGGGATACATCTCGATTGCTGCAGCCTTCTCGGTTGTAGCACGAAGCTTGCGCACTGCATTACGCATAGTCTTAGCGTAATAGCGATTGTGGAGTCTTCTCTTCTCCTCCTGACGGATGCGCTTAAGTGATGATTTGTGATTAGCCATCTGTTTTTCTATCTTATTTTATTACTTTTTCTTGTAGTCCCTAGGAGAGTCGAACTCCTCTTTAGAGAATGAAAATCTCTCGTCCTAACCGATAGACGAAGGGACCTTACCTTCGGCTTTTTTGCCAGTGCTTTTGAGTACGAGGGCTCAATTGCGGGTGCAAAGGTATAACATTTTCTGAGACTGACAAAATTATTTCAAAGAAAAATGTTACTTTCTTTGCATTTTTCCTGTTCGAAGCCTACTAAGTGCTCGATTTTTCGTACCTTTACATACTGAAAGAAGAAAAGTGGATATGCTCGAAACAACGCAAGGAATCGTACTGCATTACAACAGATACAACGACGACAGTGCCATTGTAGACATCTTTACATTGTCGCGAGGCAGTGTATCATTTCTTGTGCGCGACCGTCGGCATCAACGCAAAAACAGCATACACGCCACACTCCTGCGACCACTAAACATTGTGGAACTTGTATTCGAGTTTCGTCCCTCTGCCTCGCTGCACAAAATACAGGAACTCCATATTGCCCATTGCTACACATCCTTACCTTACGACCCAATTAAGGAGACAGTTGCTCTCTTCCTGTCCGAGTTTCTGCATAATGTCTTACGAAACGAGGTGAAAAACGAGAACCTGTTCCACTATATACTATATAGTTTCCAGTGGTTTGATACTACATCTGAAGGATTGGCCAATTTTCACGTCACCTTCCTTACACGCCTAACCTATTATTTGGGGTTCTGGCCAAACATTGATAAAAAAAACAAGCTGCCTTTCTTTGACCTGAAAGACAGCATTGCCACTGATACAGAACCGTCGCATAACTTCTTCCTCAAAGGCGAAGAAGTGGCGATGATGCCTAAGTTGCTTAGGATGAACGTGCGCAACATGCATCGTTTTCTCCTGACAAGAAAGCAACGCAACCGAATGTTGGACGTGCTCACCCTATACTATCGGTTGCATGTGCCTGAATTCCGCGACCTTCGCTCACTTGCCGTTCTGCGAGAGGTATTGGCTTAAAAACTCCTACATTTACAGGTCGAAGGCAACACCCATTGTCGGCGAATCGTTTTCCTGTGTGGGACAACTCTTCTCCTTTATCTTGTTCACCTCGTCTTTCGTTCGATTGTATGCAGGACGGGCATCAACCATCGAAATGATATCGTCGTTGTCAAGATCCTCGTCTGTGAAGATATAAGTATTGTGACGGCGACGACGAACAGGTGAACCTGTCGATGAGCCATAATAGAAGCCTGCACGTTCCTCATTGTAGTCTTCACGCTCTTGATCGACTGCAGTCTTTTCTTGTTCTTTCTGGTCTACAATGCTACGAACACCAGGAACATTCTGCAAGCCAAAACCCGTAGCGAGCAATGTGATTTTCACCTTGTCGCCAAGCGAACTATCTGTAGCCAAGCCCCACTTCGTCTCAACATCCTTGCGGAAGCGACTCATAAAGTCGTTCACTTCGTTCATCTCCTCCATCATCAGATTGCCGGTCTCGTTCTCGCTGCAGAAGTTGATGTTGAGGAGCACTTTCTTTGAGTTGAAGATATCATTATTGTTGAGAAGCGGACTGTTCAACGCCTCTTGAATAGCCTTCGTGACACGATTTTCTCCTTCACCATATCCCGTGCTCATAATAGCCACGCCTCCATCCTTGAGAACAGTCGTGACATCCTGGAAATCAAGATTTATAGTGCCGTGCATTGTGATGATTTCCGCGATGCTCTTAGCTGCGATACTCAAGGTGTCGTCTGCCTTCGCAAAAGCATTGATGACGGTCAATTCTGTATAAATCTCGCGCAAACGCTCGTTGTTGATGACGAGCAATGCGTCTACGTGTTTAGCAATTTCCTCGACACCGTCAAGAGCTTGATTAATCTTCTTATTGCCCTCAAATTTGAAAGGAATAGTAACAATGCCAACAGTCAGGATACCCGCATCCTTAGCACATTGTGCAATAACTGGAGCTGCACCCGTACCTGTGCCTCCACCCATGCCTGCTGTAATGAAAACCATGCGAGTCCCATCGTTAAGCATCTCGCGAATATCGTCGATACTCTCTTCCGCACGCTGCCGACCGACAGCAGGATTGTTGCCTGCTCCTAGGCCATCCTTACCAAGCTGCAAATGGTTGGGGACAGGAGAGTCGTTGAGTGCTTTCTTGTCTGTATTACATACTACGTAGGTTACCTCATGTATGCCTTCACGATACATGTGGTTTATGGCGTTGCCGCCACCACCACCTACGCCCACTACCTTGATGATACAAGGATTCTCGGTCTTCTTCACATTGAAGTTAATGCCGCCAAAAGGCTGTATGTTCTTTTCTTCTTCCATAGTTGTATCTGTTTAAGGTAATGTGTTATGATTCATCGGAAAGCATGTCACCAAGCGTTTTCCATAGACGACTGAATGCTGAGGGACCTTTTGGCTTCTCCGGACTTTCCTGGGTTTCCTGTGTTTCTTGCTCAGCAACTGCTTCTACCTCATCCTTCTGTTCATCCTCAAAGTCAAGTGTGCCTTGAGCAGGAGTCTTAGAAAGCTCGCCCACACAATTCTCTTTGCCTGCAAGCAACAAAGAGTAGAGTGTATAAAGACGATCAGGCTCGCCAACCTGCACGCCAAAGGAGATAGTAACATTCTCAGGAAGACCCTTTGCTATTCGGATATTAAGTTCTCCTGCAGTTTGTCTTGCAAAAGCCTGTGGAAGGTCTGGAATACGTGCAGCACCACCCGTCAAAATAATACCGGAAAGCATCTTGTCCTTGTAAGCCGAGATATGATGCCATACATTGGCGATTATCTCTTCGTAGCGCGCCTCGACAATCTCCTGTAACTTCTCCTCGTCTTCTGTTCGGTCGAAACTCAAGCTAATCTTCTGCCCAGTCTTGTCCTCACTATCAGAGCGAAAAGCTGTGCCATACTTCTTCTTCAACTCCTCTGCCTCTTCTGCTTCAACCTTAAGGCTTGTTATGTCACTCGTAACATTTGAACCGCCAAGAGGAATGACACAAAGGTGGCGTAAGATATTGTTAAGGTAAACACTTACAGTTGTCGTATCAGCTCCCATATCTACCAAGGCACATCCCGAACGCTTCTCGTTGGGGGTAAGCAGGGCATTCGCTTCGCACAAAGGCGAGATGAACACTTCCTGTACTTCCAAGCCTGCAGCATTGACACACTTGCGGATATTCTCTTCAAGCGTAGGACGTGCAATGATATTGATAAAGTTTGCTTCGAGCATTTCTGCCTGCATACCAACTGGGTCGACAATACTACGGCTACCAATCGTGAACTCTTGTGGTACAACTTCCTTTATCTCCGCATTGGGATACACAACGCCACTGTTAGTATCACGCATTTTGTCGATGGTCTTGTGCGATAGTAACTCAAGCCCATCAAACTGCAAGAGCACGCGATTGTGTACAGAACGCAACGATTGGCCTCCCAAACCGACATAAACACTATTGACTCTGACACCCAACTTGTCGCTGAGCTTAGCAACTACACGTGTCAGCGCCTGAGTTGTTTTGTCGATGTTGTCAATGATTCCCTTGCGAATGGTGTTAGGCGATTCTTCCTGAGCAAAAGCAAGCACCTGCATACTGCCGTCGGGTTCTCTTTTGCCTGCAATAGCACGTATAGCGGTCGATGCTAGTTCTACTGCAATGATAATGTCTTTTTCTGCTCCCATATTATTTGTTCTTTTTATTGTTGGCTTTAGTACATACCACTTGACCATCGTAAGCCAAGCTGATCATTTGATATTTGTTCCACCCAACGCGCTCCAATCCTTCACGATAGAAGATGCGCAGACGGTTGAGCTTTTCCTGGAAGTTATCAGAATTACCTAATTCTATAATATGTTGTCCTACACGAGGATATAGCCTAATCTCTTCCGGACTGACAACATAGATTTGTTCTATCTGCTCGCTCCAAAAGAGATCATCATGAATATACCTGGCAAGTTCCAAAAGATGCTCAGAAGCAAACTTCTTCGTAATATTGCCTGTTGCCACACACAAATCAACGTTGAAACTGGCAGTAGGCATTGACAGGCCTGTGCTAGACAGGTAATAGTCCTCGCCCTTCTGGCTTATAACATGCAATATCGGTTGTTGTGGCACAACCTTGATACAGAGCTTGCCTGCGGCATCATAATAGCAGGAAGCACGTTCTATATGTGACTCCTCGAGCATCAACTGCTCTATCTTTTCCAGATTGATATCACTTATTTTCATTCCTTCGGGCGAAAGCTTGTTGCGGGTCAAGATAGAACGCACATATTCTCCTGTGATAAAACCATCAGGTATGCTGTCGATTATCTCGACACGAACGCCTTCGCAGGTTCTGTCTTCTGCCTGTCCACTAAACTTCCAGATAGCGACCACGAGGTAACCGACAACAGCCAGAAGTAGGAATATCTTTATTGCGGTTTTCATGATAGGGGTCGAAGTATTTCTGTTATCTGTTGAACATAGTCTTCAATATCACCAGCACCAAGCGTAACAAGCACATCGAAGCCGCCTTGTTGAACAACATCGAGTATTTCATCTTTACGGCACATCTGACGCTTGGTACCAGGCTTAAGGTTGTCGTAGATGAGGGCACTTGTCACACCAGGAATGGGCTGTTCGCGTGCAGGATAAATATCCACTATGCATACATCATCGAGGAGAGAGAGGGCGTCGGCAAAGTCTCGGTAGAAGTCACGAGTCCTTGTATAGAGATGTGGCTGGAAGATAGCCTTGATGCGACGTCCACGATAGAGTTCTCGAAGACTTTCCAGACTGCGACGTATCTCTTCAGGATGATGGGCATAGTCGCTCAGGTATACCATCTTGTCTGTCTTGATATGGAAGTCAAAACGACGATCCACGCCACAGAAGGACACCATGCCTTGGCGTATCTCCTCCACTGTTGCACCTGCTATTTGTGCCAACGCCATGGCAGCAATGCCGTTCTCAATGTTGACACTGACAGGTACGCCAAGTTCGATGCCCTGGATATTGCCAAGCGGCGAGATAAAGTCGAAAGTAATACGTCCATCGCCAATGCAGACATTTTCTGCATGGAAGTCACCTTTCTCCCGACTATAGGTATAGATTGTCACATCTTCTTGCACGTTTGGCTTCATCTTCAAGCCTGTATGCATGATTAGATAGCCACCTGGGAGTATCAGACTACTGTACTTGCTGAAGCTCTCTAGGTATGCTTCCTCAGTGCCGTAAATGTCGAGGTGGTCTGCATCTGTAGCTGTGATAACACTAGCATATGGCGTCAGCCAATGGAAAGAGCGGTCGAATTCATCGGCTTCAATAACAACATAGGGGCTCTTATCACTCAGAATGTAATTCGTACCGTAGTTCTTCGTGATGCCACCCAAAAAGGCATTGCAATCCACATGACTTTGATGAAGTATGTGCGCTGTCATGCTCGAGGTTGTTGTCTTGCCGTGCGTACCAGCCACACAAAGTCCTTTTAGGGAGCGCGTCAAGGTGCCAAGCACTTGGGCACGTTTCTGAACTTCAAAGCCATTCTTGCGGAAGAAAGTCAACTCTGTATGTTCTGCAGGAATGGCAGGAGTGTAGACCACAAGAGTACTCTCTTTGTCTTGGCATTGTGTAGGAATGAGGGCAACATTATCTTCATAATGAATCAAAGCACCTTCCTTGCAAAGTTGCTCTGTGAGATCGCTCGGAGTCTTGTCGTAGCCTGCAACAACAATGCCACGACTTATGAAATAGCGGGCAATAGCACTCATGCCAATGCCGCCAATTCCTACGAAGTAAACTGCCTTTATCTGCTCTACCTTCATGACTTCTTTTGTTGTGCAAGTTTGATAACTTCTTCTGCAATGATGCGAGCCGAGTCGCGCAAAGCCATTGCGCTAGCATTCTTCCCAAGTTCTTGAAGTTTATCCGTATCTACGACTGTTTCCAAAGCTAGTGGAATAAGCTTCTCTGGAGCCTCTGCATCGCGAACAAGCAAGGCAGCGTGCTTATTGACGAGCGCCATAGCATTATGTGTCTGATGATCCTCTGCCACGTTGGGACTTGGCACGAGGATGCTTGGCTTTCCTAACAGGCAAAGTTCGCTTATGCTGCCTGCACCAGCACGACTGATGACAAGGTCAGCTAAACAATAAGCCTGATCCATACGACTGATAAAATCAGTAACGACTATATTACCAGGCTTGCCTTTTACGTCAAGCATCTGCTCTATTTCTTTCTTATAATAACTTCCTGTCTGCCAGATAAACTGAACTGATGAAGCGGCAATACGGGAGAGGTTTTTCATGACACTTTCGTTCAAAGTGCGAGCACCCAAACTACCTCCTATAAGAAGGATGGTAGGCTTGGCTGCACTAAGGCCAAATGCAGCGGCACAATCCTCGCGTTTCAAGGAATCATTGAACAGGCTTTGTCGTACAGGATTGCCTGTAAGCAAAATTCTGTCTTTGGGGAAGAAGCGCTCCATCCCCTCGTATGCCACACATATCTTTTTCGCCTTCTTGGCGAGCGTTTTATTGGTAAGACCAGCAAAACTGTTCTGTTCTTGAATGAGACAAGGTATGCCCAGTTCGTATGCTGCATTGAGAGTTGCCGAACTGGCATAACCTCCGACTCCTACTGCCACTTGTGGCTTAAACTCGCGCAATGTCTGCTTTACCATACGCTTGCTCTTAAAGAAATCCATTAAGACGCTGATGTTGCCTGGCTTCCATAAGGGGCGAAGCAGACCGCGTACAGGCAGTCCGATTATTTTGTATCCAGCAGCAGGTACACGTTGCATCTCCATCCTGCCTTCTGCACCCACAAAGAGAATCTCCACATCAGGGTTAATCTCACGAAGTGCATTAGCTATGCTTACAGCAGGGAAAATGTGTCCTCCTGTACCACCACCACTTATTATAACTCTAAGTTCACTCATATACATTATATATATTATGCTTCTGCAGCTTGCAGCTGCTTGTTTTCATATTCTGGTTTGCGTTTTGCCGTATGGCTCACACTCAATATCATACCAATGTAAGTACAGGTAATGAAGAGACTCGTGCCGCCTCGACTGACAAGAGGCAAGGGCTGTCCTGTAACAGGGAAAGCCCCAACTGCTACGGCCATGTTCATCATTGCCTGAACGACTATCATTAAGGCCAATCCCATTACCAGATAGGATGGGAAGAGTGCCTTACATTTCTGGGCAATGCGCATAGATCGGTACATCAGTATTAAATAGAGACTTAACACGATAAAAGCGCCAGGGAAACCAAGTTCCTCAATGATAATAGCATAGATGAAGTCGGAAAATGCTTGGGGAATGAAGTCACGCTGACGACTGTTGCCAGGACCACGACCTATGACATTACTTGTAGCAATGGCAACTTTTGCATATGCTTTCTGCGGATTCTCCTGAGGCTTGAACTTGCTTGGGTCGGCAGGACGCTCCTGTTTGTCAGTTATGCGATGTATCCAAGTTGGCACACGATGCAAAGGACCTTTTGACATTTGCCATTCGGTAAGTGTCTTCTCTGGTATGGAATAAGCAATAGCAAAGACACTGCCTACGCCAAGCATTCCAAGTAGAAGCGCTCCGATGAGTATCTTCTTGCGTATCTGCGCATAGAAGCAAATGCCATACATGACAACGGCAATGATGAAAGCAGTGGAAGCGTTCTCCGTAAAGATGAGAAGAATCGTGATAAAGGCGGTCAAAGCCACTATCTTGAAGCCCATCTGACTGGCACCTTTCTCGTCTCGAAGCGAGGAAAGAATGAAGCAACTGAAGCCCACCAAACTCAACTTGGCAAGTTCACTTGGCTGGAAACGGATGAAACCTATTGAAATCCATCTGCCTGCATCGTTTGTCTTCTGACCGATAGCAAGTACGGCAATCAGCAAGAAGAGCGACAGGAACATGCCTATCGTACAGAGCAACTTGAAGTAATTGCAAGGAATGAAATGCACAAGCCAAGCAATGAAGATGCCCATCAGCATGAAGGAACCATGTTGCATAATGGGGTCCCAATACGCTCCAGAGGCAAAGGTCATACGTGAACTGGCACTATACACCTCTATCAGCGAGACGGCACAAAGGATGAGGAACACTGCCCAAATGCCTAAGTCGCCATGTATCAGGGTCTTTTCTTTTAGTTTATTCAGTTTCATCTTCACTTCTGTTCTTATAGATTCCTCACTTGCTCGCAGAATTGCTCGCCTCTGTCTTCCATGTTCTTGAAGAGATCGAAGCTGGCACAACAGGGACTAAGCAATACTGTATAGCCTGGTTTAGCCATTCGACTGCAAGCCTCAACACAGTCTTTCATATTGTTTGTGTCAGCTACAGGAATGCCCATTCCATCGAAGAAATTGTGCAACTTCGTGTTGTCAGCACCAAGATAGACAAGGCCTACACACTTCTTCTGCACCAGTTCTTTGATAGCATTATAGTCGTTGCCCTTATCTTTACCTCCGATGATGAGGATTGTGGGCGTTGTCATGCTTTCGAGAGCATACCAGCAAGCATCTACATTGGTGGCTTTGGAGTCGTTTATATACTGGACTCCACCAACTCGAGCCACTTTCTGCAAACGATGTTCCACACCTTCGAAGTCGCTCAGACTCTGCCGTAATGTTTCATCATCTATGCCGCTGATGTGGGCTGCGATACCTGCTGCCAGGCTGTTATACATGTTGTGTTTGCCTCGCAGACTCAGACTTTCCTGCTCCATATTGAAGGGAGTCGGATACTCTATAACGTATTGTCCGTCAGCGATGTAGCCTATCATGCCCTCTTTCTTGAGGATACTGAAGGGACACATCTTGGCTTTGATGCCATACTTCTTGAGTTCGGCAGAGATGATGGGGTCGTCGTTCCAATAGATGAACGCGTCTTCCTCGGTCTGATTCTGTATGATCCTCATCTTCGAATCAGTATATTTCTGCATCGAATTCTCGTAACGGTCCAGATGATCTGGTGTGATGTTGAGCAAGATGGCGATGTTTGCGCGGAAATCATACATATTGTCGAGCTGGAAACTGCTAAGCTCGATGATATAGTAGTCGTAGGTCTTTCCCTCAGCTATCTGCAGAGCCAAGCTGCGACCTATGTTTCCTGCGAGACCTGCATTGTAGCCTGCCTTCTTGAAGATGTGGTAGATCAGGCTTGTGGTGGTTGTCTTACCGTTCGATCCAGTTATGCAAATCATCTTGGCATCTGTGTAACGGCCTGCAAACTCTATTTCACTGATGATAGGAATGCCTGCCTTTCTGACTTTGCACACCATTGGAGCATCCTCAGGAATGCCAGGACTCTTCACCACTTCATTTGCATTCAGGATGAGTTCTTCTGTGTGCTTTTCCTCTTCGAAAGGCACTTCATATTGTTGGAGAACCTGTTTGTAGTTCTCCTTTATCTTGCTCATGTCGCTGACGAAGACGTCGAAGCCCTTCACCTTAGCCAAGGCTGCGGCTCCAACACCACTTTCGGCAGCTCCAAGTATCACTATTCTGTTCATCTTTATCTAATCTTCAATGTTACGATGGCGAGGGCCGCCATGATGATTGTCACAATCCAGAAGCGGACTGTTATCTTTGATTCCAGCCAACAACCTTTAGGCCAATTGATGAGCACCTTGAAGTCTGCAGGCAGTTGTCCAGGCTTAACTCGGAAGGTATCGTGCAGAGGAGCACGTTTGAAGACACGCCATTTCAGTCCTCGCTTATTGCCCATCTTGGCATAGTTGGTCTGCAAAAGCACACTTATGCTTTCCATCAGGAAGACGAAGCAAAGCAGAGGCAAGAGCAGTTCCTTGTGTATGATGATGGCCGTAACACCTATGATGCCACCAATTGCCAAGCTTCCCGTATCGCCCATAAACACTTGAGCAGGATAAGCATTATACCAGAGGAAACCAATCAAAGCACCAACAAAGGCACAGATGAATATGACGAGTTCTTCCGAACCTGGGATATACATTATATTAAGGTAAGCGGCCATGTGGATGTGACTGCTCACATAAGCCAGGATGCCTAGGGCTATGCACATGATTGCCGCGTTTCCTGCACACAAACCGTCCATTCCATCGTTCAAATTGGAACCGTTGCTGACCGCCATCACAATGAAAGTGGTGACGAGCACGAAGAAGATCCAACCTGCTGCGGACTTGTATTTGCCCAAGAACGAGAAGATATCCGCATAGTTGAGGTTGTTGTTCTTGACGAACGGAATTGTAGTGATCGTGCTCTTTACCTCTTCGCTCCGATGTGTCACGACTTGCTCTGTTCCTTGTCTCTCGTCCTGAATGTTCTCGCAGATTACTGCATCAGGACTCATCCAAAGAGTCAGGCCAATCACCAAGCCGAGTACTGCTTGGCCGAGGAGCTTCCAAATGGGACGAAGTCCGTCCTTCGTGACCTTCATCTTGATGTAATCATCGGCAAAACCAAGGGCTCCAAGCCAAACTGTAGTGAAGAGCATCAGGAGCATATAGATATTGCGAAGTCGGCCCAAAAGCAAGCAGGGAATGAGTGTGGCAACTATGATGATGATGCCTCCCATAGTGGGAACGCCCTTCTTCTCCACACCATAAGGATCGATGCTGGCATCTCTTTGTTCCTCGCTGACATTGTGCTTCCTCATCCATCTGACGAA
>JAGCFN010000125.1 GCA_017650085.1 Bacteroidaceae bacterium
GGCTCACATAGAAACTGCCATCTGCCATCTGCCATCGCTCTAAAATAAATTAACCCACACTCACACATTTTATCTATAAGACTTGCAGGGAACAGAAATGATTCGTAACTTTACACCCGAAAACACACACCCCCACCTCACACATCTTAGGTCTATTATTTTCTATAGTAGGGTCCCTGTTTAAAGTATACAGAAACCTGTATACCTTGAAATTTATTTCTGTACTTTGCGCGTGAACATTATTATGTCTTTATGCAGCCGTTGGGAGTCGAGAGAACAGACACCATCTGTTTTGCGCAGAAACGGCCCCAGAATCGCTCGAAATGCCTCGGATGTACATTTATGCCTCCAGGGCAAAAACTTGCTCTCTACGGTGCCCTAAAATGAGAAGTTAAAATTCTTTGAATTTTACTATTCGCATTTGCCCCATCCTGCAGACTGATAAACTGACAAATCCGACAAGTGGTCCGGAAACGGTAAATTACACATTATGCATACAATATGCATGTTTTATGCAAGATTCTTCTTCCCGCAAAATGCAAGTTCCCCCAAAAAGAATCCGAATGGAATGAATTAATTTGACGCGAAAGTATAGTAGATATTGTATAAATTAATAAATTTGCATATCGAACTGAAAAAAAATAGTCATGAAACTGTACAAGAATATAGTCGGGGCATTTTTTGTGCTGTTAGCCGTGGGATGTGCCAGCCCCAAGTCTGCCGAAAAGGCTGCAGAGACTCAAAAAGCTGTGGCGGAAGCACTGGCAAACAGGCTTCTGCGCATAGAAATCCGCTCGATGAATCCGTTCCGCTATGCCTCCAGGACGGTTTCCTACGGCTTCTATCTGGCCATCAATGGCGATACATTGGAGAGCCGTCTGCCCTATATGGGACAAGTGCATCAGTCGACTGCCATCTCCTCTGACGGACTGAACTTCGATGCGACAATCATCGGCTACAGCGAGACGCGCCCCAAGAAGGACCTGACGCGAATAGAACTGAATGTACGGACGCGCGAGGACCTCTATCACTACATCGTAGAGGTTTACGACTCAGGTTCGGCTTACATCCGCGTTCGCGCCCAAAACCGCGACAGCATCAGCTTCGACGGCAATGTCAGCCTGTAAGAGGGGGTTATCGGAGACGATTGCGAAGGAAATGCTGGCGAGCAAGGGCAAAATAGAGCACAACTCCGCCCAAATTACCTATCCAAGCCAGCCAAAATGCCGCTCCATAAGAGAAAAACTCAGCTACTACACCACCCAAAATGATGCCAAGACCAACACCCGTCTCCCAAGCCGTGAAGAGTGTACTGTTGGCCGTTCCCCGTTGTGAATTCGGTGCCAGATTGATGAACATAGTCTGGAAGGCAGGGAACATGTGTCCGTTGCCCAAACCCACGATGAACGCGGCTCCGTAGAAACCCCAGGCATTGTGGAAGGCTGCGAAGACGAGATAGCCGATGAGCGAGATAATGACGCCGCTGGTGGCGTTCTCCGTAACTCTGCCTTTCCTCAGTCCTCGCGCTCCAACAAGTCGGCTCGAAATGAGGCCCACACATAGCAGGGTGAAAAAGAGCCCTGTGCCTGTTGTGATGCCAAGTTCCTCCTTCGCATAGATGGCGATATAGGTGCTCACAACACCATAGGAGAAGCTGTAGAGCGCGATACAGAGCGCTTCAGGCATACCTTTGAGGAGGATGAAACGGTCGAGGGAAACAGGCGTTTTGAGCTCAACAAGCGGACGAGGCTTGAGCTTCAAAGTGCTGTTGATGAAAAAGCCGATGCTGGCCGTCAGGAGCGAGATGAGGAAGATAAGGTCGTAGTTGTGCGTCCATTGATAGATGAGCATTCCAATGGTGGGAGCGATGGCAGTCCCCAGATTGTTGCTCAGCCCGTAATAGCCTATGCCTTCTGCCCTTCTGCTTGAAGGCAGCACATCGATGGCGACCGTACTGTTGGCAACCGTTGTGGCCCCCATAGGAGCGCCATGAAGGGTGCGGAGGATGCAGAAAAAGAGTAGGGAACCTGCCACCAGATAACCTCCGAAGAACAAGGCAAAAAGGCCGTAGCAGACGAGCAAAACGAGCTTGCGGGGGAAGGAATCGACAAGAAATCCGCTGAAGGGACGAATCAGCAAAGCCGTCAAAGCATAACCGCTCAGCACCATTCCAGTCTGGTCTTTCGTGGCGCCAAACACTTCGCTCAGATACAGCGGAAAGAGGGGAGTGACAACCATGAAAGAGAAGTAGAGCGTGAAATTGGCGCTCCAGGCTTTCAGGTAGTTGGCGTTCCAGAGTCGCTCCATTACGCCAGACTCATGATATCGGCAAAGACGCCTGCAGCCGTCACGCTAGCCCCAGCTCCGTAGCCCTGAATGAGCATCGGATATTCCTTGTAGCGCTCCGTCGTGAGCAGGACGATGTTGTTGCTGCCCTCCAACTTGTAGAAGGAGTGGTCGCTGTCGAACTCCTGAAGCGAAACGCTGGCTTTACCGTTCTCCAGCTTGGCTACGAAACGCCAAACTTTCTTCTGTGCCTCGAGTTGCTGACGGCGCGACTCGAATTCGGAATCGAGGGAAGGTAGGTTCTGCCAGAACGCTTCGAGCGATCCGTCGAAGAACGACTGCGGAATGAAGAGCTTGGCCTCCACATCTTCCTGACTGATTTCGTAACCAGCCTCGCGCGACAGGATGACGAGCTTGCGGATGACATCCTTTCCGCTCAAATCGATACGGGGGTCAGGCTCGCTATAACCTCTTTCCTTAGCCAGACGAACGGTTTCGCTGAAAGGAATTTCGCGACTGATTGTGTTAAAGATAAAGTTTAATGTTCCACTCAGAACTGCCTCAATCTTAAGTATTTTGTCGCCAGAGTTGCAGAGGTCATTAATGGTTCGGATGATGGGAAGTCCTGCTCCAACATTCGTCTCGAAGAGAAACTTGACACCTCGCTTCTGGCTCGTCTCTTTCAGGAGCCTGTAGTTGGCAAAGTCGCTGCTTGCAGCAATCTTGTTGGCGGCAACGACATTGATGTTGTGGTCCAGAAAATCGGCATAGAGGCTGGCAACTTCAGGACTTGCTGTGCAATCGACGAAGACGCTGTTGAAGATGTTCATGCCGATGACTTCATCGTGAAGGCGCTGGATGTTGCTCTCGGGCGAAGCGGCAAGCTGCTCGCGATAGTTCTCCAGATTGATGCCTTCGCGCGTGAACATAGCATTGTGTCCGCTTGCAATACCCACTACATTGAGCTTGAGCCGCAACTCCTGCTTCAGCTTTTCCTGTTGCTGGCGAATCTGCTCCAAAAGGCTTCCGCCAACAGTTCCAACACCACAGATGAAAAGGTTAAGCACTTGATATTCAGAGAGGAAGAAGGAGTCGTGAATGACATTGAGGGCTTTGCGAAGGAAGTCCTGCTTGATGACGAAGGAGATGTTAGTCTCGCTAGCACCTTGAGCAAAAGCTATGACGCTGATACCCGAACGGCCCAAAGTTCCGAAGAGCTTGCCCGCAATGCCAGGAACATGCTTCATGTTCTCACCCACAATGGCGACTGTTGCAAGACCTCTGTCGGTATGCATGGGAAACATCGAACCGTCCTCGATTTCCTTCTGAAACTCGAGGTTAAGAACGCGACAAGCCTCGTCTGCATCTTCATCCTGAACGCCAAGCGTGGTACTGTTTTCGCTGGATGCCTGACTGACCATGAAGACGCTGATTCCGTTGTCTGCAAGGCAAGTGAAGATGCGACGGTTGACGCCAATCACACCCACCATAGACAGACCTGCAACTGTGATGAGCGTAGTGCCCTTGATGCTGGAGATGCCTTTGATGCTCCTCGAGTCGTTCTGCACATCATCCTTAATGATAGAGCCGGGAGCGTCAGGGTTGAAGGTGTTCTTGACGAGAATGGGGATGTGCTTGATGCAGACGGGATAAATCGTTGGCGGATAGATGACTTTCGCTCCGAAGTTGCAGAGCTCCATCGCTTCGACATAACTCAGTTCTGGAATGACATAAGCGGAACTGATGACCTTGGGGTCTGCTGTCATGAAGCCGTCCACATCGGTCCAAATCTCCAAGACGCTTGCTTCCAAAGCCGCAGCAATAATGCTGGCAGTATAGTCGCTGCCACCCCTTCCCAGGTTCGTCGTCTCGCCACTCTCGACATCAGTACTGATGAAACCTCCAACGACGCTAACCTTCGGCATTTTCTGCCAAGTTCTACGAACAAGATTGTTGGTCAACTCGCGAACCAAACGGTTCTTTCCAGCCTTGAACTCCGTCTTGATGAACTCGCGGCTATCGAACCACTCTGCATCCTCGATGAGTGCAGCAACTATCTGGCTGCTAATGCGTTCCCCGTAAGAAACGATGGCAGCCTGCGTCTTCGGACTAAGGTCGTGAATGAGATAAACGCCCTGATAAATGCTGCGCAACTCATCGAGCAGACTGCATACTGCAACCGAGAGCTTGTCGCGCTTCTCGCCAGCAGGAATGACTGCACTTATCATCTCTTCGTGGCGCGCCTTAATCTCCTCGAACGGCTCTTGATAGAGGGGATTGCCCTCAACAGCCATCAAGCTCGTCCTGATGAGTTTGTCCGTGATTCCGCCAAGAGCGCTAACAACGACTATAACGGGCTCCGATTGTCTTTCGACAATCTTCTTCACACTCAGTATGCTATCTGCAGAACCGACTGAAGTTCCGCCAAACTTTATTACTTTCATCCTTGTCTTTTAGCAATTCGCGTGCAAAGTTACAAATAAATTAAGAATTAAGAGTGAAGAGTGAAGAATTATTTTTACCTTTGCAAGCAAAAGGTAAATGAATGGTACACGAACTGAACTTGCGCATTCTGCCGCAACAAGCATACAACGAGCAAAGCATCCAGGCATACCTTCGACAGGAAAAAGGCATTAAAGCCGATGCTGTTCGAGTGGTTCGACGCAGCTTAGATGCCCGTCAACGCACCATTTTCGTCAATCTGACTGTAAGGGCTTACGTTGGTGAAGAACCTCCTTTGACTGACTTCGAGCCTTATATCTATAAAGATGTCAGCGAGAAGCCTGCAGTCATTGTGGTTGGGGCAGGTCCAGGCGGATTGTTTGCGGCTCTGCGACTCATAGAACTTGGCCTCAAACCCATTGTTGTGGAGCGGGGAAAGGATGTTCGTGAGCGCAAGAAGGACATTGCCCGCATTCGTCCTGAACAAAAGGTTGACCCCGAGAGCAACTACAGCTTCGGCGAGGGTGGGGCAGGAGCCTATAGCGACGGAAAGCTTTACACAAGAAGCAAGAAGCGAGGCAATACTGATCGCATCCTCCAAATCTTCGTCCAACACGGAGCCAGTCCTGCCATCCTCTCTGACGCCCATCCTCATATCGGCACAGATCGCCTTCCTCGCGTCATTGAGAATATGCGCAACACAATTCTAAGTTGTGGCGGCGAGGTCCACTTCCAGACGAAGATGACGGAGCTTATCATCGAAGAGGGTAGGGCGTGTGGAATCGTTGCTGGAGGACAAGAAATGAAGGCTTCAGCTGTCATTCTTGCTACCGGCCATTCGGCCAGAGATGTTTATCGACATCTTGCAGAAAACAATATTGAGATTGAGGCGAAGGGACTGGCGATTGGTGTCCGTCTGGAGCATCCTGCTCACCTTATCGACCAGATACAATATCACTCCAAACAAGGGCGAGGAAAGTGGTTGCCTGCTGCGGAATACAGTCTTGTTTCGCAGGTTCAGGGTCGCGGAGTTTACAGCTTCTGTATGTGTCCTGGAGGCTTTGTGGTGCCTGCTGCAAGCGGTCCTGAACAAGTTGTCGTGAACGGAATGAGTCCTTCGAATCGAAATGGCCGTTGGAGTAATAGTGGCATGGTGGTGGAGATCAGACCTGAAGACTTTGAACAATTCAAAATTGACAAAACCATAATTCCAGACTTGTCTCTTTCCCTTCTTTATCTCCAAGAAGAACTCGAAAGGCAATGTTGGTTGCAGGCGAATCGCTTGCAAACCGCTCCAGCACAAAGGATGACGGACTTCGTGAATGGCAGGCTCTCAGCCGACCTCAACGAATCCTCCTATGCTCCAGGTTTGATTGCAAGTCCGCTTCACTTCTGGATGCCGGACTTCATTAGCACTCGTCTTCGCGAAGCTTTCAAGCTATGGGGAAAGCAGAAGCACGGATTCCTGACAAGCGAAGCAACGGTTATCGGCATTGAGACGCGAACCAGCAGTCCTGTTCGCATTCTTCGCGACAACGAGACCTTGCAACACATTCGTATCTCCGGCCTCTTCCCTTGTGGCGAAGGAGCAGGTTATGCAGGCGGAATTGTGAGTGCAGCTGTCGATGGAGAGCGTTGTGCCGAATCAGCAGCGACTTACCTCAACCTTTGATTCTTCACTCTTCATTTTCACTTATAGTCGTCCCAATCGTCAGTTCTGAATGGTCCAACAGGAAGTCCTGACTCCGTCTTGAAGTTGCACTCAGGATTGTCGGCCCAAGCATAGCGAACGGCAACAGGGTGGGGCACTTCAGGACATTCCACAACCACTCGCCAAACAAACTGCCCGTTGCCTTCCGTATAAGCCTTTGCTGTGTGCCATTCGTGGTCTGGGCCAGCAATGGAGAAGCCCTTGATGTCCGTGCTTTCCTCGAGCATATCGCTTCCCTGAGTGGGCAGGAACGAGAGCAATGCCTTGCCATCTACGACGTTCATTTGCAGATATTCAGGAGCAGCGCAAGGCTCTTCGTCTCCATAGGTGCGATTGAGTGCCAGTAGAGCCAATCGGCGACCAACTTCCTGCTTGTTCTTCGGATGAATGTCGTTTGCCATACCGATGTCGATGTTCACAGCCATTCCGACTCCATCCAGTCGCAGAGCTTTCCGTTGTGCTTCGCGAATGGCGGCCCATTCCGACTTGGGTTGCAACGGCTTGCGCCCCAAGTAGTTGGCAATCTGCACAAAATAGAAGGGTAGGGCTTTCGAGTTCGTGTTCTGCATCATGAAGCGACGACGGCCTTCCTGAGGCTCTGGCTTGGGATATTGAGCCACCTCGGAATTCTTGTTGAAGCGAGCCTGCCAGTCAAGAATCAATGCTTGGAAGAGACTCTCATATTGCACGGCTCTGCCCACATTCGAGCAGCCCTGATACCAGAGGAAACCGCGAATGGGCATCGAGAGGAACGGGGCCACCATACTGTTGTAGAGGCCTGCCGGATACCATGAACTGTTGGGGGCTGCGGGTTCCGTCATTGTTTCGCTTGCTTTAATGTCTGCCGCAGCGACGCTCATCTTCCACTTCCAATCGCCAGCAAGCGATATGTTGGTGTTTCCTGCGGTTAGATAGAAATCTTTTGCTTCCTTCGAGAAGCCGCCTTCTACGCCAGTATCGTTGATGCGAACGGCAAGAATGTTCTTGCCAGCCTTCACCAGTTTGCCTGGAACGGTATAGGTGCGATTTGCCATCCAACCCGAAGTCATGCCCACGCGCTCGCCATTCCAATAGGTAATGTCCTCATCGTCTATGGCACCCAACTCCAACTTCAAGTCCTTGCCGGCAAGCGAAGCAGGAATGTCCACTTCTTTGCGCATCCAGACGATACCGTCGAAGTCCTTCAATTCGTCAATCTTGCTCCACGAAAGAGGTTGTTTAAGAGACTTCCAACCGGAATCATTGAAATCCGTTGCCGCCCAAATGGCTTGGTCTATTTGCCCTTGCTCGAGACCTTGGTCGCCTTCGTAAGCTTCTCGCATCCACTCCCTGCGTTCTTCCTGATAGAGTTGCTCTATCTTGTCTTCATCGAAGCCTGTCTCGAAAGCTTTCTTAGCATGATCCTGGAAGCCGATTACATTCTGCAGAGCCTCCAGGCTGGGCCAACTCTCGGCAGGCGTTCCGCCCCAAGAACTGTTGACCACTCCGACTGCGATGCCCAGCTTTTCCGAGACTTCGCGAGCGAAGAAATAGGCGGCAGCCGAGAACTCCTTCACCATCTCGGGAGAGCAGACTGCCCAACCCTTTGTATGGCCAAGAGGAACCTTTGTCTGAGGCGTATGAGCCACCACTTTTTCCACTTGGAACAGGCGAACGAGAGGATGATTGGCATTGGCCACTTCCTGTTCGTAGTTCTGCACTTTGCCCCAACCTTCGACGGGCATTTCCATGTTCGACTGACCGCTGCAGAACCATACTTCGCCGCTCATCACATTTTCCAGAACCAGCTTCTTGCCATCATCGAAAGTGAGCGTATAAGGACCTCCGGCAGAGGGCACATTAAGTTCAAATTCAAAGGTTCCAATCGCTTTGTCGGCAACAGCTTTCACAGTTTTCTTGTCCCACGAAGTCGTAATCTTCACGGTAGCGCCTTTCTTGGCCGTAGCCTGAAGGTGCACTTTTGTGCGTTGTTGCAGAACCATGTTCGAGGTCATCCAGCCAGGCAGAACGACGTCGGCCCAGGTCATAGCCGTGCAGAGCGCAGCAGCAAGCAGTAAAAAGTAGCGTTTCATATCAATGAGGGTTTTTATTGTTTTCGCTTACAAAGATACAACTTTTTTCGCAATTATCCAAATCTTCGACAACCATTTTTCCATAAAAAAATAACTTTTCAAGCAGTGGCATCCATATCACAAAAATCACAAAAATCACAGGTTTTTCGAAAAGAAGATTTCGAGCAATCTATTATAAATAACAGCAAACCCTCTCGCCACTTTTTCCGTTGTGACAGTTGTGATTTTGTGACAGCCGACGACACACAGTTAAAATCCAAACTTAACGTGTCAAGTTGGCAAAGTTAACGTGTGTCGAGTTAAACCTTAACGTGTTAAGTCGGGCAAGTTAATTAGTCATTTCCATCTCTCTCTCGAACATTTGTTGCGGTTTCCGTTTCTAACAATCTAACAAAACTACATTGTTAGAAAAGACACAGACCTATGATTTAGAATTAATTTTTCCAGTCAACCACTTTCGCAAAGGCTCGTCGTAGAGGAGCATGCAAAGTGTCGCAACAAGCAATGAAGCTACAAGCGCGATGAGAGCAGCCACCCAAGGATGGGAATGGCCGATATATGTGTATCCGCTCTTTTGTAGCCATGCGATATAAAGATAAATGAATGGGAAATGGATGGCATAAAGAGGGTAGGAGAGTCTGCCCAGGAAAGAAACAACCTTCTGCCTCCAACCAGCCACCATGCCACGAGCTCCATACCACACAATCGTTGGGAACAGGGACAAGATGCAGACAAGTTGGTATATCGTTTCCACGTCCTTGTTGCCAAAGAAGGGGAATCCCAATAAAACAATTAACGCTAGACTACACAAGAGAAACATGTGTCCTTTTATAGGTTTGGGCTGACGCTCACGAAAGACACGAGCCATCAGCAGTCCCATCGGATAAGCATAGAGCATCCTAAGGGCACCACCCAGGAAATTCCTCGGTTCGGACGACCATCCGTAAGCAATGCCACCATCCTCTGCCAGAAGAGCAAAACCGGCAATTGAGATAATGCTGCAAGCCACCCAAACTCGAAGCCACTTTGTTGATAGCTTGTGCAACAACAATACATATAGCAAACTGCCAACATACTCGAAGAATAGCGACCAATGCGGACCATTAAGCGGGAAAGTTTCTGTATTGCCGCGGACTTCCATACTGGCTGGCGACGGAATGAGGAACAGCCCAAACAAGGTGGCATACATCAAAGCTTGAGTGGCAACCTGAGTACCGTCCCATTTCGTATAGCCCTGAACAGCAAAGGCAATTGCTCCTATCAAGACACCCATCACAACCATAGGATGCAGTCGGATAAGTCGTCGCTTGATGAAACCGCCTGTCGTCAGAGTACCCTCGAGAGCTTTGTCGTAAGCATATCCCATCACAAATCCGGAAAGGATGAAGAAGAAGTCCACACCAAGGAAGCTGTGATAGAACTCATTGACAACGGTAGGCCACACAATGAAACTTTTTGCATCATTGAATACATGGTAAAACAGAATCATCAGGGCTGCCACACCTCGCAACCCGTCCAGAATGTCGTATCTTGGCCTATTCATAAACTATTTTCTTTCCATTGACAATGTAGATGCCTTTTTGCAATTTGCCCGTTACCATTCTACCGCTGAGGTCATAAATCCGATTGTTGTTCCTTGAAACTCGACTCTCTACGACCTGAATGCCATCCGGGTCTTCTTTCTCGCCAAGCATTTGCTCGCGGAAGTTGTCGATAGCTTCATTGCTCAAGCCAAATTCCGTAGTCAGGTAGGTACGGAACTTTTGCTCCAGAGTCTCTCCATCCAAAGCTTCAATCATAGCGAACATAGCATCAAGTTGACCTTTGCTGCAAGGTGTATTGAAGTATGAGAAGTTGGTCAGCTCATAGTCCTTGTAGATGTCGCTCTTGCTCATTCCAAGCACACCTTCGAGCAGGAAAGCCAGGGTGCCGGTTCGGTCTCGGCCGATGGCGCAATGGAAATATACGGGCTTGTTATTCTTCACACATGTCAATACGAACTGCAAGGCGGTCTTATACGTACTCTTGGAGTTGGTCAGACCTTCCATATGACTGGCTGTCTGTCCAAGAGGTGTGCGCTTATAGGTAATATCGTTACCAAGAACTGACTTTGTGATGTTCTTTGCCTCACTGTCGCTTCGCAGATCCAACTCGGCCTTAATGCCTGCCTGGCGAAGTGTCTCGATGGCTTCAGGTTCCAGGTTGTGACCGCCATTCCATTCAGCTCCTCGGAATAACTTGCCGTACTTGACCACTTTGCCACTTTCTGTAGCCCAACCGCCAAGGTCACGCACATTTGCAGTACCCTCTGCCTTGAGGTGGCGCATCTGACCGGAAGTGATAAACGAGAAGTTGGCAAGTTCCGATGTGCCTGCTCCATTTTCAGCTGTCACTTTGCAGTAATACTTGCGACCAGGGATGAGATTGTATATCTCGTATGAAGCGGATTCTGTGGGCACGCTTTGAGTCATTGCATTGGCAAAGTCAGGACTTTCGCTCCAAGTTATATACTGTGCTTCTGCAGTGCTGTCTTGCGTCCAGAAGACCTCTACGGGCAAGGGCCAGTCGCGACGAGTAGGAGGTCCGACATTGTATATGCTAACCTTGCTGACGTCACTTTCTGTGTACTCGAAGTCATGAACAAAGCCACGAACTCTCTCATTCTCCAGGTTGTAGTCCATGCTGAACGTACCTGCTGTTGCCGGATGCATATGCCACATCTGACGACGTTCGAAATTGCCTCCAGACGGGTAGTTGTAGACTCTGACTCGAGTACCTGTAAAAGCATAGGGGAATGTTGCTGTTCCCTGTATCTTGAAGTGGCCACCACCAACCCAAGTTATCATCTGTTCGTAAGTTGCATCTTCGGTAAGCGATATAGGCTTGGCGTTAACGTTACCACCTATTACTGTTCCCACATACATTCCATTGTCGACACTTTGCATCAGCCAATTGCCATTCCTACGGATCAGTTTGAAGTAGGGAGGAGTCTCCAATTCTTCCAGGGCCACAGCCTTCAGTCCGTCTCTGCTTGCATTGGCAGCATCTCCCCACAGAACATAACCAGGGAAGGCCACATTCTCCAAGTAATAGTAGCCTTCATGAAGTGGATAAGAGTAGAGGCTTTCGTATGCAATCATGATTCCATTGATGGCATTGTTGAGTTGCTCCAATGAAGCGCTCTCGTCCAATGTTTGGGCCTCAGCAATAGCATCGGTAAATGCTTGGGCAGAACTTACAGAGTAACAGCCAGGATCAGTACCTACGGCATCTCCTGTAGGAACTTTAGAACCGTATTCATTCAGTATGTTTTGCAAATCGGCATAGGTGTACTCTTTCCAAAGATCACCTATAATGTCGTAAGTGCTCCATGCTGCATCTGCCAAGAATGCATTGTACATAGTCGGTCGAACATGGACGTTCGCTCCAGTAAAGTCGAAGGTATAGCTACGGAGTTTGGGCACAGCATCACAGTTCATATAGACTTCGTACTTCTTTCCACCATAGATGCAGAGTTTGTCGCCCCAAGTATTGGCTGCAATGTTCTCGCCAAATGTTATTTTCTCCAGTACCTTATTATATCCAAGAGCTTCGTAGTCCATCAACGTGACTGAGTTGGGCACAACAATTTCCGTGAGTTGGGTTTGATAGATGGCTTTGTAACCCAGTTTCGTTATACCTTCAGGCAGATTGAGAGCCGTGATATTGGCGAAATGGAAGGCATAGTCTCCGATGGCAGTCACATTGTATGTCTTGCCTTTTATCGTTACTGTTGCCGGAATTGTAATTTCTCCACTATAAGTGCATGGATTGCTTTGTGAGGGCTGTTCAGCATTGGGATACGTCACAGACACAGTGTTGTGACCTGTTATTTCGTATTTGATGCCGTTTACCACCAGTTCGTCTTCAGCAATTGTCCCTTCTCTGTCTTGAGGAATGGGGTATTCTGTGCCTTGAGCCCAGTTGTTGACATCGAGTTTTTCAGGTAATGTGCCATCCGTAAGTTGAGCTGAAGTCACCTCTACGACAGCAGGAATCTTAGTTGATGCTGTCGAGCTACCTGTTATGGGAAGGCCTTGAAGTATGTAATTATTGCTGAAGACTGAGGCATCGGATGTGCTACTTCCCACCAAAGCACCACTTCTGGTTGCGCCACTTGGATTGCTTAAGCTGCCGATGCTCAAGTTGTTAGCGATGCTGACACCACTTCTGGCACTACTGCTATAACCAACGATTCCACCCATATAGGCACTATTGCTGCTGGTTCCAGTAGAGGAGAGCGAGCCTGCGAAAAGGCAGTTGCTTACAGTTGTATTGTTCGCATCTGGCCAACCCAGAATGCCTGCAACTTGCAGATTTGTGGCAGCGCCTTTTATCGTTCCATCATAAACACATCGGTTGATAGTGCTTCCTTCTGCTCTGACAACTACACCAGCCATACGAAGCGAAACTCTGGCAGTAGAAGCATTGGTGATGTCGACTGAACACCACACATCCTGTATCTTGTGAGCACCATTGGATGAAGCGACTACGCCAGCAGCGAAATGGTCGACAGAAGTACCTGAAGCTGTTACAGAACCTGTGATTTTGAAGTTGTGGACATCCTTCGTTCCGCTGTGATAGCCGATGAATGCTGCATATTGAGTCGAGGCATCAGCCACAACCTTGAAGTTCTTGATGGTATAGTTCTGGCCGTCGAACTCGCCACTATGCTTGCTGGCATTGTTTCCCATGGGAGTCCAAGAGCGGTTCTCGAGGTCGATGTCGGCTGTGAGTCGAGCATTTACCGTGGGATTTCCGTTGTTTACCATACGAGCAAGCCAGAAGAGTTTGCCTCCATTGTCTATCTCGTAATAGCCTTCATCGTCTTTCTTGGCTGGCTCGAATGGTGCTGAAGCACAAGTGCAGAATCCATTAACGTATTCATGTTCGTGCGAGCTGGGAGTGGCTATGACAATGTTGGGAACAGTTCTGACAGAGCCTCCACTAGGTGTGTTGACGACTCCAGTTCCAGTCACCCAAAGCGTTGAAGAGCCTCCACCATCCAGATTGATGGCATCCGTCATACCCAGATCCTCTGCAAGACGGAGCAGGTTCGCCAAAGAGAAACCTGTCGCGCCATCCATTCGACCTTCTGTAATGACCATATATACTGTGCCGTCAGCACATTTCCCAAGCATTGTGCGAGGATGAGGACCATAGAAACTTTCGCCTCCTATATTGACATTCTGGCTTATGCCATTCCTTCTGATAATTGGTCCGGAAACTATGTAGCTGTCGTACTTCGCTCCCCAAGCAGCATGATCGGCAGCCGTATTTGCATTGCTGTAAGGCTCTATCGTAAAGCCTCCATCCTTGAAGCCCAAGACGCCATTGCATCGGGCATATTCTTCTGCAGCAGTAGTTGCAATCTCTGTACCGTCAACCCAAATTGCAGTAGTCGAGGTGAGGTTCGACATATTGAAATAACTTCCGTTGATTGCAGCCGTAGCTCCTGCTTCCACTGCAAGGCCGTTTGTTCCCAAAGTAGAATGCTCCTTGACATAGAGCGTAGTGTTCATAGTTGATTGGGCATATTTGGCAATCGAAACCCTTTGCGGAGAGCCGTAGAGGTCAGTAAAGCTCGCTTTGCCGTAAATGACACCATCGCGGCTTTGCCAGCCCCAATCGGCATTGGCAAGTATCGCAGTATAGTCTGTTTGGCCCAGGACTGTTGCCGTTATGGCGAAGAGAACAAACAGAAAAGACAATCTGAATTTGAGAACAGTTAATTTCATGATAATAGTTGTTTTGTTTTATTTCCCGCAAAATTACGATTTTTAATCCACAATTCAAAAAAATAAAAGATTTTTTTGGAAAGGGGTCTGTATTTTGCGCGACATTATACGATTACAAAGTTCCCAAGTCACGCTTTCAAACATCACCAAGGTAAATGTCAAACGACTAACGTGTAAATCGCAATCGTATAGTGTTACGTTTGCAATTGTATAGTGCGACATTTGGGTTTATACAATGGCTCGTTTCAAAAGTTTACGTCCCCAAACTAGAACGAGGGCAAAGAGTAGGCGAGTGGACAGAATCCAAAGTGCTGATACACCGGCAGTTGCGAAGACCAAAGTGTCCTCCAGCATTGAGTGGTTCATGATTAGATGGTAGTTCACCTCATCTGCTTCTTGACGCGATATTTTGCCTTCTTCCTCCAGCTGAAGCATTACAGCCGAACCGTAACTGATGCCCAAGACATTCCCTACAAGCCACAAATAAGCCGCATTTCTAGGCAAACCGAAGAACTGCATCAAGGGTTCGAGCGGCTTCGTCAACTTCTGCATCAATCCGAATTTCTCCATGAATCTTTGTATGAACATCAAGGCATAAATGATGGCAAAGATCATGATTATCAACTTCATAGAAGAAATCAGCCAACCCTTCAGCACCTCCTTTAACGAAGCTTCTGCAGACGAAAGGGGTAGGGCAGAGAAAGGCTCTGAAAGTTCAGGTAAAACGAGGTTCAGATAGACTGCAGCCAACAAGGCTCCACAAATCCTCAGAAATCCCATTCGGAAGGGCTTTGAGCCAACTTTCTTGTTGACCGTGCACTCAAGGGGTAAAGCATGGCAAATGAGTACCATGATAGCTATGATAGTGGCCTGACGTAGCGTCAGTTCCATACTCATCATAACAGCCAAAGCGGCATAGGTCGTCGAAGTCGCTCCAGTCAGGAAAGCTATCGAAGATGCTCCAGGTAATCCGATGTGACAAAACAAAGGATCGAGCCATCCAGCACACCATTCAATCAAACCAATATACTCGGCCAGACAAACTGCAAAAGATATGGGAATCATTATCTTAAGCAGCCACAAAGTTGTCTTGATTGTTGGCTTCAGGCTATCCTTGACTATATTCAGCATTTCCTAATGTTTCTTTCCTTTTTATATAATATCCAGTAGAATAGAACATTTGCCCATGAATCTGTACTATAAATGTCTCTTCTTCATCCAAACCGCTTTTTCTTACTAAACATAATTGCCATTATAGTTATTACAGATAAAAGTCTTTGGTAAGTTCCTGATATTGCGGACTTCTGCTTCCGTCCTTATTCATCAAGCAAAGCTCTTGTTCGTCACATTTCATATCTTGTCGGGAAAAAGCAAGCAAAGTTCTTCGAGGCGGCTTTTGTGCAGTTGTGTGAACTTGGCAACGACGAACAAGATGCAAACCATTCTCGAGACAAAGTCCTACAATCTCTTGAACAAGTCCGCTTGGAACTACAAGCGAAAAGACGCCATTCTCAGCAAGCAATTCTGCGGCCTTCTTGATGAGTAAAGGAAAAGGCAGGTTCTTGTTATTGCGTGCCAAAGCGCGACTTTTATCGTCAGGCAAAGTGTCTTCCGTAAAGAATGGCGGATTGCAGAGAATTGCATCAAAAAGTTCTTCTGATTCAAATGTCAAAACATCTTGCAGAACGCACTCTATTCGGCTACAGAAAGGACTTTCAGCAATGTTCTCTCGTGCTTGAACGACTGCTTCCTCATCAATATCAATGCCCAACACATTTGCTTCAGGATTTCTTTGAGCAGCCATCAAAGCAATCAGGCCTGTTCCAGTTCCGATATCCAGGATTCTGCGTCCCTCAACACACCCCCAAGCACCAAGCAAAACACCATCAGTACCGACTTTCATAGCACATCGGTCATGATGGATGCAAAATTGCTTGAAACGGAAATAATCGTTACTCATTTTTAGGTTTAGAAGTTGATGAATTGAGATTCAGGACACTCGTTTTGCAGTTCTTTTGTTCTTTAGACTGCAAATTTACAATATTTAATTGTATGCGCGCATGAAATATGGCTTTTTTTTTGTACTTTTGCCGCGCTTTTGCATGAACAAAGATAGAATAATGACCAATGAAATATATGTTTGAGAACAACAAGAAAACCTTTTCCTTCGTGGCTGAAGTGTCTGGCGAAACCGATAAGCTGATGCACGCGAATCATGGTGGCGATATGCCCGTCCTCATGCTTCGCGACAACATCTTCTTTCCTGGCACCGTCTCCCCTATTACCGTTGGCCGCAAGCATAGCATAAAGACTTTGAACAAGCTGGAGCGAACAGATGGTTTGGTAGCGCTTCTGACTCAGAAAGTTCCTGATACGGAAAATCCACTCATCGATGACCTCTATCCCATCGGAGTTGTGGCTAAGCTTGTCCACTCAATGAAGATGCCTGATGGCACATACAATGCTCTTTTCCAAGCATTTAACCGCATTCAGATACAAGACCTGCGACAAGTTGCAGGCAGTTATGAGGGAACGGTTCTGAACATGACTGATGTGATGCCTGACCGCCTTGAACAAACAGAATACAAGGCTATGCTCTCTCTTCTCAAGGAACGCACACAAAAACTGATGAGCATCCTTGATGACTATCCTGACGAGCTAATCCAGTACATCAACAACATGGAGCCAACTACCTTCATGCTCAATACGATATGCAGTTACCTTCCGCTTACAATTGAGCAGAAGTACCAGCTCCTCTCCTGCCCTACTGAACTGGCAAGATTGCAGCAAGCCATTCAGTTCACCAACAACATCATCGAGTTGATGAAACTCAAGCGCAAAATCGAGAACAAGACTCGAAGCGACCTCGACCAGCAGCAACGCGAATACTTCCTTCGTCAGCAAGTTCAGAACATACAGAGCGAACTTGGAGACAAGGACGAGTCGAGTGTTAGGCAGGAAGATGTCTCGAACCTTAGAAAGAAAGCTGAAGCAAAGCATTGGAGCAAAGAAACAGCCGAGATCTTCAACAAAGAACTTGCCAAGCTGAACCGAATCAACATCCAATCGCCTGACTATAATGTGCAACTGCAATACCTTCAGACAGTTGTGGGACTGCCTTGGGATGAGTGCACAAAAGACAACACCGATATCAAAAGGGCTGAGAAGAAACTCAATCGCGACCATTATGGTATGGAGAAAGTCAAGGAACGCATCCTCGAACACCTTGCTGTCTTGAAGATGCGCAAAGACCGTCAGAGCCCTATTATTTGCCTTTACGGCCCTCCAGGAGTAGGTAAAACCAGTCTGGGCAAAAGTATTGCCGAATCTCTTGGCCGCAAGTATGTCAGGATGAGTCTAGGCGGCGTTCATGACGAAAGCGAGATTCGAGGACACAGACGCACATATATCGGAGCAATGCCTGGTCGTATCATTCAAGGAATGCAAAGAGCAGGCAGTTCGAATCCTGTCTTCATTCTCGACGAAATAGACAAAGTAACAGAAGGTTCTGTTCATGGAAACCCATCTTCTGCCCTGCTCGAAGTGCTTGATCCAGAGCAGAATGTGGCTTTCCACGACAACTATGTGGATCTGGATTATGACCTCAGCAAAGTCATGTTCATCGCCACAGCCAACGACACAAGCACAATTCCTCGTCCCCTACTCGACCGTATGGAACTCATTGAGGTTGACGGATATATCACAGAAGAAAAGATTGAGATAGCCCGTCGTCACCTCGTTCCCAAGAATCGTGAAAAGAACGGATTGGAGGAACACACGGCTCTCAAAATAAGTAAGCCTGCTTTGGAGTTCATCATCGAACGCTACACTCGCGAAAGTGGCGTGCGTGGATTGGAAAAGCAAATAGACAAACTCTTCCGCCGTGTCGCCCTTAGAGTGGCAAAAGGAGAAATGAAGAACGAGCATAGCATCTCGAAGGAAGAGGCTGAGGAACTGCTTGGAAAGCCCCTTTTCAGTCGTGACACATATCAAGGCAACGGCTATGCCGGCGTTGTGACAGGTTTGGCATGGACCAGTGTAGGTGGAGAGATTCTCTTCATCGAAACCAGCCTTAGCAAAGGAAAAGGAAGCAAGATAACTCTTACCGGTAATCTTGGCGACATTATGAAAGAGAGTGCTTTGCTCGCCCTCGAATACATTCGTGCTCATGCCGACCGTTTGAACATTGACAGCCGAATCTTCGAGAACTACAACCTGCACATTCACGTTCCTGAAGGTGCTGTTCCAAAAGACGGACCAAGTGCCGGCATCACAATGGCGACAAGCATCGCCTCTGCCCTCACCCAAAGGAAAGTCCGTCAGGAACTGGCTATGACAGGCGAGATAACACTTCGCGGCAAAGTGCTTCCCGTAGGTGGAATCCGCGAAAAGATACTCGCAGCAAAGCGAGCAGGCATCAAGGACATCATCCTATGCAAGGACAACAAGAAGGACATCGAAGAGATTCCAGCAGAATATCTGAAAGGTGTGACTTTCCACTATGCTGCAGACATACAGGATGTCCTTGACTTTGCTTTGCTCGATGAGAAAGTGAAAAACCCAATTACTTTTACCTTTGACGAAGAGAAAGAGAAATGACGTTTGAGATAAAGCAGACAGATAAACTTTCCAATGCCAGAGCAGGTCTCATCACGACCGATCACGGACAAATAGAAACGCCCATCTTCATGCCTGTCGGCACTGTTGGTAGCGTGAAGGGCGTTACTGATCGTGACCTCCACAACGAAGTCAAGGCACAGATTATACTTGGCAACACCTATCATCTCTACCTTCGTCCAGGCACAGAAATACTGGAAAAGGCTGGCGGACTGCATCGCTTCAATGGTTGGGACAAACCAATCCTGACCGATAGCGGCGGCTTTCAGGTCTTTTCGCTTGCAGGCATTCGTAAATTGACCGAAGAAGGTTGCACTTTCCAAAGCCATATTGACGGTAGCAGACACACCTTCACGCCAGAAAAGGTGATGGATATTGAGCGTAGTATTGGCGCAGACATCATCATGGCGCTCGACGAGTGTCCTCCTGGAACAAGCGATTACAACTATGCAAAGAAGAGTCTCGGATTGACGCAACGTTGGCTGGACCGTTGCATTAAACGCCTCGAAGAGACAGAACCACTTTATGGTTACAGCCAAAGCCTCTTCCCCATCGTTCAAGGCTGCACCTACAAAGACCTCAGAGAACAAAGTGCTGAGTTCGTGGCTTCGAAAGGGGCTGACGGTAATGCCATAGGTGGTCTTGCTGTGGGAGAACCGACGGAAGTCATGTACGAAATGATTGAAGTCGTCAATGCCATCCTGCCAAAAGACAAGCCACGCTACTTGATGGGTGTCGGCACTCCAGCCAATCTGCTCGAAGCAATAGAGCGAGGAGTGGACATGTTCGACTGCGTAATGCCAACAAGAAACGGCAGAAACGCTATGCTCTTCACCAGTCAGGGCATCATGAACATGCGTAACAAAAAATGGGAAGACGACTTCTCCCCCATCGACCCAGCAGGAACAGCCTGGGTGGACACGTTCTATAGCAGAGCTTATCTGCATCATCTTTTCAAGGCACAGGAGTTGCTTGCCCTGCAAATAGGCAGCATCCACAACCTTGCCTTCTATCTTTGGCTCGTTGGAGAGGCCCGCAAGCATATCATTGCAGGAGACTTCTCAACTTGGAAAGCTGGTATGTTGAAACAAGTAACGCAGAGGATATAAGTGAAGAGGATTGACCGCTACATAATCGCAAAGTTCCTTGGAACCTACTTCTTCTCCATCGTGCTGATTATAAGCATCGGTGTGGTATTCGATTACAATGAGAACATCGACCGCTTCACTGAGTCGCAAGCACCTTGGAAGGCGATTATTATGCAGTACTACCTCAACTTCATTCCCTACTACGCCAATCTTTTTAGTGCTCTTTTCGTCTTCATCAGCGTCATCTTCTTCACAACAAAGTTGGCCGACCGTAGCGAAATCATTGCTATGATAAGTGCAGGCATCAGCCGAAGACGCCTTTTGATGCCCTATATGATTAGTGCTGCCATCATTGCAGGTATGACATTCTATCTTGGTGCAGAAGTCATTCCTCGAAGCAGTGTAAAGCGTCTTGCCTTCGAGAATACCTATAAGAAACGCGTCAAGAACCCGACATATGCCGAGAAAGTTCAGTTACAGGTCGATACTGGCGTGATTGCCTATATGGAGCACTTTGATGGCGTGAGTAAAACAGGTATGCATTTTTCGCTCGACAAGTTTGAAAACAAGAAACTGGTTTCGCATCTTTCGGCTAATACGGCAATTTATGACACTTTGAGTGACGTCCGTTATCAATGGCATTTGAGGGATGTGACGATTCGCGAACTGCGAGGCATGAGGGAGAAGATCACGAATTACAATCAGATTGATTCCGTCATCCGAATGGAACCTCGCGACTTCCTCTTCATTCGCAACCAACAGGAAACGATGACAAATGCTGAACTTAAGGACTACATAGAAAAGCAACGTAATAGAGGAAGCGGCAACCTCAGCATCTTCGAAGTGGAATACTACAAACGCTTTGCTTCGCCTTTTGCCGCTTTCATCCTTTCCACAATCGGCATGTCACTTTCGTCGAGGAAACGTAAAGGCGGTATGGGTTTCTCACTTGGAATAGGTATTGCCTTGAGTGCAACTTATATCCTGCTACAAGGCATATCGGCAACCTTCTCCACCAACGCAGGCATGCATCCGGCTTTGGCAGCATGGATGCCTAATATACTTTACACGTTAATTGCTATCTATCTCTACAGAAAGGCGCCACAATAATATATGGATTTCTACGACTTAGACCTCAACGATTATGTCCTCGACGCGCTCGACGACATGAACTTCACCGATACGACTCCCATTCAGGAGCACGCTATTCCTCCTATCCTTGAAGGCAGGGATGTAATGGGTGTCGCCCAAACTGGCACGGGAAAGACTGCGGCCTATCTTCTTCCTGTATTGAGCAAATTGGCTGATGGCAGCTACCCAAAGGATGCCATCAATTGCGTCATCATGTCCCCTACTCGCGAGCTTGCACAACAGATTGACAGTGCGATGCAGGGCTTTGCCTACTATCTTGAAGATATCAGCAGTGTGGCAGTTTATGGTGGAAACGATGGCGTTCGATATGAGCAAGAGAAGCGAGCCATGCAGAGTGGAGCAGATGTGGTGATTGCCACTCCTGGTCGTCTCATCAGTCATTTGAGTTTAGGCTATATCGACCTGAGCCGAGTCTCGTTTTTTATCCTTGATGAGGCCGACAGAATGCTCGATATGGGTTTCTGCGATGACATCCTCCTGATTGCAAAAGCATTGCCGAAAGAGCACCAGACCATCATGTTCAGCGCCACGATGCCTGGAGACATATTGAGCTTGGCACACAGCATCTTACGCAATCCTGTTGAAGTAAAACTTGCAGTAAGTAAGCCTGCAGACAACATCAAACAGAGTGCTTACCTTTGCTATGAACCGCAGAAACTCATGGTGGTCAAACATTTGTTCGAGCAAGAGCCACCTCACAGAGTCATCATCTTCGTAGGTTCCAAAAAGAAAACGAAGGAACTGGCAATAAGCATCATTCGTGCAGGGTACAATGCGAGGGCCATGCACAGTGATTTGAATCAGGCAGAAAGGGA
>JAGCFN010000126.1 GCA_017650085.1 Bacteroidaceae bacterium
CCGTCGTAAAGCTATGCTTCAGGATATTGCCATCCTGACAGGCGGTGTTGTCATCAGCGAAGACACAGGTCTCAAGCTCGAACAGGCTACTATCGAAATGCTCGGCACTTGCGATAAGGTGACTGTTTCGAAAGACAACACGACCATCGTTAACGGCCACGGACAGAAGGAACTCATCCAGGATCGCATCAATCAGATTAAGAACGAGATCAGCAACTCCACAAGCGATTACGACAAGGAAAAGCTTCAGGAACGTCTCGCAAAACTGAGCGGCGGTGTGGCTGTGCTGTATGTCGGTGCTCCGAGCGAGGTCGAGATGAAGGAGAAGAAAGACCGCGTGGACGATGCTCTCTGCGCTACTCGTGCAGCCATCGAAGAGGGTATCATCCCTGGAGGCGGTGTGGCTTACATCCGTGCACAGGAAGCTCTGGAAGGCCTCAAAGGTGACAATGCCGATGAGGAAACTGGTATCCAGATCATTCGCCGTGCCATCGAAGAGCCTTTGCGTCAGATTGTCGAGAATGCAGGCCTGGAAGGCAGCGTGGTTGTCAACGAGGTTCGTAACGGCAAGGCTGATTACGGCTACAATGCTCGCGTGGATAAGTATGAGAACCTGAAGGCTTCAGGCATCATCGATCCTGCCAAAGTGACACGAGTTGCCCTCGAGAACGCAGCCAGCATCGCAGGCATGTTCCTCACCACAGAATGCGTCATCTGCGAAGCTAAGGAAGATAAACCCGAAATGCCTATGGGCGGCGCTCCAGGCATGGGCGGCATGATGTAAAATTCCATTACGTCAATCATAACAAGAAAGCCCCTTGCAGACATCCTGCAGGGGGCTCTCTTTATATATATGACTGTTTTACTTACCTTCTTTGACGACGTGCACTTACGCGAGGAGATGTGTTGGCAGAAGTTTCTTCCTTCTCCTTTCTTGCAGTTGAACCCTCGCTATTTGCCTTTGATGAACGGCTGCTACCAAAGAGGGGCTTCTTTGCGGCTTTTGCTTCCTTTGCTGCCATTTCGGCATCAAGGCTGTCCTTCTTGGTTGTGTCGGGCAGGAAACCACTTCCCCAAACGTTCTTCTCGAAGTCGCCTAACTGCTTCTCGATGCGCTTTTGCTCAGCCACCATATCGCTGTCGGTTGGGCAATAGTTGTGCAGCATCTTGCCTTGCATGTTGTTGGTCTTGTAGATCTGACCTTCGTAACGATTCATCGTGAAGAAATCATCTGCGGTCATATTGGTGACATTATTCAGGTCGCTTGGCATCATGGGCAATTTGGTGAGCCAAGGAGCAATGTCGTCGTAGTTGACCCAGAAGAGAGGGAAGGGCGTTGGTTCACTAGTAAAATCGTCTTCATTTCGCATGAGGACAGGGCAGATGGCAGTCACCTTTGTCGAGAAGGTGCCTGTGCGCTGGTCCATATATATGCTCTCCTTGATGTAGTAACGTGTTGCTTCGGCACTTGGAACGTCGCTATCGGCTACAGTCAACTTGCCTCCGTTCTCCTCGTAGTAGATTTTATGGTTCTCCAACATGTCCTTCACGGGGAGCTTGTCCTTTTCATCAAACGACTCGTTGCCGTCCAAATTGTACTTGTAGGCATTAATACGACCCGTGAGTATCAGGCGGAAAAGGTAGGTGAAAAGGTTCACCTGTCTTCCCATAGGCTCTACTGGATAGTACATTGGAGCGTTCTTGTCCTTCGTCAGGTCAAGCTGACGATAGATGTCACGCTTCCATACCACATCTTCTGGCATGACTGCCGTAGTGGGGAACATAAGTGATGCACGGTCTGTAGCAGTGGATTTCCCTGCCTGCTCTGTCTTTTGAGTCGCTGCAGCACGAGTCTTTGCTGGCTGTGCATTAGCGATATTTGCCATAAGAAGAGTGACCGTTATTAGAAAAAGTATGCGCTTCATATCTTTCTTAATATGTTACATGTTACTTAATAATTACCTCCATAGCACCAACGAGCGTTCGCTCTATGCCGTCGGGACCTGTGGCGTGTATGTCGGTGACGTAGAATCGTTTGTTACGGGCAAGGCCGCGCATCTGTGCTTTCTGTTGGTCAGAGAAGCTAGCGCCGTTGCTCTTGTAGGGAACTGCATTACCCATTGCATCATAGAATACAGTCTGGAAACTGTTTACACGGAAGGCAATGTTCAACAGGCCATCGTCGATAGAAGCACCGATACCTTCTGTGTTCATCAGTATCTGCTTCGAAAGGCCACCACCGCGGAAGTGATCTTCGCCGCCACCCTCAGCAGCATAGGCGATGTATGCGGTCGGGTCGGGCAATTTACGAACGCGGAATGTGAACTTACCCATCTCCTGCATGCGTCCTTCACTCTCGGCAGCAACAGTGATGACTGCTTCTGTACCAGGAGTTGTGGGACGTGCGTTGTATTTGCCCTCGCCTTTCTGTTCAAAGCTGCCACCAGTCATGCTGACACGCAACTTGCTGCTGGGAATGCCGGGAACGGAGACACTCATCGGGTTGTCGTAACCTGCGTAGAGCACGTTCATGATGTCTGCGCTGACGGTTGCGCTGGGTGCCACGACACTATACTTCTGTGAGAAGTCACGGCGAACCTTTTCTCCGGAACCGTTCAACATTTCAATGTAACCGCTGAAAGTAAAGTCACCGGTCTTGCTACAAACTGTTTCGTAGTAGCCCTTGTCGCTCTGTATCTCACGACCGCCAATGTAAATGGTAGGTCTGCGAGTTGTGTCGACAGCTGCCATGATGATTTGTGCGCTAAAACGTCCGCCTTGAACTACAGTCACGGCATTGGGGATGACGTAGGCATTAAGTTGGTTCACGCGGATATCTTTAACATCGATATTGCTTACCAGATTATGCAGCACCTCGCCCTCTGCGTAACGGACATCATTCTGCAACTTTGTGAGCAGCGTCACAGCAGCAGCCGTAGGCATGTTTTCAAAGGCATACTCCTGCCAGTTCTTGCCGAGAACCTTTGCCTTTGTAGGCACTTCGGTGGCAAGGTTGCTGGCGATGATTTCCTTCTTTTCCTTGTCCGTCACCATGCGCACGATGCGTTCACGGTAGTTGTTGATGGCGTTGTAGAGTTCTTTGCCACGACCTGTGCCTGGAGCAAGCATCACTTGTGTGCTGGCTTCCAAGTCCTCGCGGTTCTTTATGTTATTGACGTCGGCTTCCTTACCATCGCTCTTGCGAACGATAGCTTCCTTGAGTTCCTCTGCCAAATTGTAGAGAGAGTCGCTCATGCCGCGCACATATTGTGCCTTTTCGTACCATTCCTTCACCTTCGCAGGGTTGTTCTTCATCTGCTGATCGAAGGTGCTGTAGATGCCCATGTTGGATTTGGAGGCATTTTCGGTACTCTTCTTCAGTCCGTCTGCCACAAGAGAAAAACCTTCGAGTACGTCTGTTGACACATTGAGTGCCAGCATGGCCAAGAGGACCAGGTACATCAGGTTGATCATCTTCTGACGTGGGGATATCCTTTTTTTCTTTATAGGCATTGTTTTATGGCTTTCTGAATAATAGGATTATTCCGAATACTCGAATTTATTTCTCGCTTGTTGCTGCACCGGGAACGCTGTTCATGTTGACGGTAAGGGCGCTGATCATGCGTGCATAGACATTGTTGAGCTCCTCGATTTGCTGCGCCATACGGCGTGTTTGCTCGTCAATCTGCTCGATGGTGCTGACTTGTTTGCTGATGTTACGCAGCTGAAGTTCATAGACAGTGGCAATGCCTGTGATGGAGCGGTTGAGGTTCTCCATCTCTTCACTATCGGTAGACATGCGTTCTGCCTGCTTTTTGACGCGAGAGAAGACTTCCGTAAGTTCGGCAAGTTCTTCTGCATAGTTTGTGATGGCTTCTTCGATGGAAGCTGGATCGGTTGCCTTGATCTGGTTGGCATCCACGGTAGGACCGCCGTTCTGAATCTGTTCGAGAGCAAGCTGAGCCTGTGCTGCTGCCTGACCTGCTGCTGCGAGGTTGGCTGCTGCTGCACTGAGGCCAGTACCTGCGGCCAAAGCATCGGGGTCGATGGGAGCGCCGCTAACGGCACCGCCTACAACTGCAGGACCGCCGCCACCGATGACTATTGGACCTTCCGGCACTTCTGCCCCTTCTGGGAGGGGAGAGCCTCCAGCGACTACGATTGCCTGCGCTCCAGCGACTGCTGCGTCACCTTCTGTGCGAGGTACTTTTTCGTAAGTCTTTTCAAAACCGGAGATGAAGAAGACCAGCACCTCAGTTATCATACTGATGAACAGGATCAAGTTTGCTCCAGGAATGTGTGTCAGTTTGAACAAAGCACCTAAAACCACGACTGCAGCACCCCAGCTGTAGGCGTAATTCATAAATACTTGACCGGATGGAGAGTCCATCCACTTCTGCATTTTAGCTATAGGATTCATGATTTTGTATCTTTTCGAGTGATTTATTTGCTGATGTGGGTTGTTTTAGCGGCGTGTCTTGCGCGTGCTGAGCGTTTGTCCGGTGGAAGATGACTTTGCGCCTTTGCTGTTTGCTTTTGCCGAGCTGCCGCTTGCTTTGTTGGTGCCGGATTTGTCATTCACCATTGTGCGAACGCAGCGGAAGCCTACAAAGCATCGTGGCTGGTTTTGATATTCATAGGAGCGCCAAGCACTTCTGATCATGCTTTCAGGGTCTTTCCATGAACCGCCACGAACTGATTTCTTCTTCAGGCGGTAAGGATCTTCCTTGGCGGCATTGTAAGAGAGTTCCGGGTTCATGTCTGCCATGCTTTCTACGCCGGCTTCTGTATAGACGGTGCTCGTCCATTCAGCTACGTTGCCAGCCATATCATAGAGGCCATTGCTGTTGGCGGAGAAGATGCCGCACTTGCTGGTGATGAGCGAGCCGTCCTGTGTGTAGTTTCCACGATCGGGCTTGAAGTTTGCATAGAAGCAGCCTTTGTCGCTCTTCACTTCTGTGCTTTCCCAAGGGAAGGGGTTGCCTTCCTTGCCGCGGGCAGCGTATTCCCATTCCACTTCACTAGGCAGGCGATAGCGTTGAATCTGTCTCGCATAGCCGCCCAAGCCTTTCATGAGGAAGTTGGTACGCCAAGCACAGAAAGCATTCGCCTGTTCCCAGGTGACGCCCACTACTGGATAGTCGTCGAAGGCTGGGCTTGAGAAGTAAAGCTTCATGTAGCGTTCGTTGTCGGCATTCTGGAAGTCGTTCACCCAACAAGTGGTGTCGGGGTATATATTAACAATGTACGTGTTCAGGAAGTCCCATGGTCCGGACAGAGGACGCGTGATGGTCTGACGGATAATCTTGCCGTCGTCGTCAATCCAGGCTGTGTCCTTGCTGATGATGACCTGTTCGGTGCTGACTGCGTGGTCTGTGTTGAGGTCGCGCTCTTCTGGGTCTAGACGGTACTTACGTTGTGCTGCAGCCACATAGTCGTATATTTCATAGCGATAGTTCATCTGGCTTGCGTCGAGCATCTTAGTGCCGTCGATGGGATGTATGACATAGACGCTTTGGATTGCGCGGTCTTCATCTTCGTTGGCTTTGCGCCAAGGAATTGCCTTGCTCCAGTCGAGATGGGGTGTGATGGGGTTTCCTTCCTTGTCCTCTTCAATCTTGTATGTTTCGTCGCCACCAAATGCGGGATCTGCAAGACGCTCGCGGATGATGCTGTCACGCACCCAATTGACGAACTGACGATACTTTGCGTTGCTTATCTCGTGCTGGTCCATCCAGAATCCATCCACGCTGATGTCGCGCAGAGGGAACTCTGTGCCCCACAGAGTATCGTTCTTTTCGAGGCCGATTTTGAGTGAGCCTTTGTGTACTGGAACCATTCCGAAGGGTGTGGGTTCCGAGAAGGAGGAGCCTTTGACGCCTGTCACTTCACCTCCGACGGCGTTTGCCGAGGAGCTGCTTCCGAGACAGGAGGCCAAGACCATGCAGCAGATGGCTGCACCTACTAAAAGCAGACTTTTTGTCTTCATCTTGTTATTATATAGTATCATTTTGGTTTCTTATAGTATTCGGACTGACTTGTGGAGGTTCTTTCCCTTTTTGTAGACGTCCAGGTCGTGCTGATATCCGATGAGTATTTCGTGTGTTCCGTTCAGGGCTCCCACGCCACCTGTGTAGACTTCATAGGAGTAGCCGATGTTGATGCCGTGGAAATCGAAGCCGAGCAGCAGGCCGACACTGATTGTGGGGCTGTACATGATGCCTCCGTAGAGCTTGTGCTTGTTGCCGTCATACAGGAGTCGGGCATCGATGTCACCTCGCCAGAACTGCAGGTCGGAGCGTACCATCGCATCCAATGCCAGCTTGTATCTGGGCTGACGGAAGGCTAGATTGTATCCTCCTTGCACCATGATTGTCGGATCTATCGCCACTTCGTGCAACTTGTCGTCGCCCAGTTTGACGGTCGGGCCGAGCAGATGGGTGGCGCTCACGCCGGCATACCAGAGTTTCTTGTAGGTGTAGCGGAGTCCGATATCGAGGTCGAATGCGTTGCCTTTCACTTCGTTTTGTGCGAAGGCGGGGTCGTTGGGGTCGTTCAACTCGAGTTTCGAACCGTTGAAACCCACCATGAGCAAGGCCGGACGAATGCCGATGCTTGCTCTGCCTCCAAGGAATTTCTGGTGATATGCGTACTGAAGTTGTATCTTCTTGTTGCTGAAGGCTCCAATCGCATCGTTGAGGAAGGCGGCACCTACGCCGTGCTTTGGTCCGACGAAGAACAGGGGCATGTCTGCGTTGATGACCATTGTCTTGGGAGCTCCCTCGTAACCTACCATCTGGAGGCTGACCATTCCGATGACGTTCAGCTTGCTGTCGAGCCCTGCCGCTGCAGGGTTGTAGTAGGATTGCAACGCCCAGGTGTTGGTAAACGCCGCGTCGAATTGTGCCCTCATGCTGAGGGTCACGAAGAGCATACCTATCCAGAGCAGTTTTTTCATCCTGTTTTTAATAACGTTATATAATGTGAGTTTATTGTGTCTGCTTGCGCATAATTTCGTGCAAAAGTACAAAAAATATTGTTTTTGACCAAAAATGGTGCCCGATTTTTACTTTCAAGTTGATTCTGGGCTTTTGTCGCGAGTTTTCCTTCGGTGAGTGAAAAATGTAAAGATTTTTCGCATAGATTACTGACGCCTCCAAGCTGGTTTGCAGATTAGGCGTGTTAAATCGCCCAACGTCACACGTTAAAATGGCAAACGTCAAACGTGAAAAAGCCAAACGTCACACTAGTAAATCGCAATCATCACACGTGATGTTTGCCTACTTCACTGCAGTTATTTTCCAGGATAACCAACCTGCTTGGCAAGTTGCTGATAATAAGGCGGTTACAGGTGCGAGCCAAAAATCCTTTTCTCCAAGTCCGAATGTGGAATTGCGGAGTTGGAGAGGATGTGATGAGAAATTCCGGATGTAAGAATTTTTGCAGAAATGTCTAGGGTTTTCTGAAGTCTTCCCAACCGTCGAGTTCGTCGAGGTAAGTGCCTTCTTGCTGAGGTGCGACTTGCAGATACTCGTCTTTGCTGACTTCCACCAGTGCCGAATCGTTTTTCAGCATGTATTTCATACCTCCGGAAGTCATGGCTCCGTCCTTGATGACGAAAGTCTCGCGAATGGCTCCTGAAGCCACTATCTTGCTGTCTTCCAGGCGGATGAACTCTGAGACGGACGAGCCGTTGCTGCCCATTCCGTTCCTGATGATGGTTCTGTCTGGCGTGATGGCGAGCCCCAATTCAGCTCTGTCGACAAATGTGATGAGTCGGAGCGAGTCTTTTACGAAGGAATAGATGGCTGCGTAGGGTGGTTCGCCACGAAGCAGAACCTCCGGATTGCCGTCTTCATCAAGGTCGGTCGAGATGAACAGGACGGGCGTATGTTGCTTGTAATCAAGCGATTTCTTCCTTTGAAGCTCGATGACTCCTATCTGCTTCCAAGCTGTATAGAGGTCTTCTTTAGCGCAAGGCAGGGGTAATTTCGTGAGTTCCGGGTACTCCATACTTTCCTCTGTCACCAGAATCTGCTCCGTTTCCGTACCTTTTCCCTTACCGTTTTTCGACTTTGAAAAGCTGCAACCAATCATCATGCCGGCAAAAGCTGCCAAAAGTATCGTAGAAAGAATCTTTCTCATATGTGTTTTGATGTATTATCACTCCAACGAAAGACAAAGTTACAATATCTTTTGTTCACGACAAAGAAAAGCGGAGTTTTTTTTGCCAGACTGCCTCATTATAAAAGAAAAAGTGCCGAAATTGCACCAACTTTCGCCTTTTTTAGCTATCTTTGCAGCCGAAATAACTCAAATATATTAATAAGGTAAGAGAAATGGCACAGCAAGAGGATGTTTTCAAGAAAATCGTGTCGCACTGCAAAGAGTACGGCTTCGTATTTCCCTCAAGTGATATTTACGACGGACTGGGTGCCGTCTACGACTACGGACAGAACGGCGTTGAGCTGAAGAACAACATAAAGCAGTACTGGTGGCAAAGCATGGTGCTCCTCCACGAGAATATCGTGGGCATTGATGCCGCCATCTTCATGCACCCCACCACTTGGAAAGCGAGCGGACATGTTGACGCCTTCAACGACCCCCTCATTGACAATCGCGACTCGAAAAAGCGCTATCGTGCCGATGTGCTTATAGAAGAGCAGATGGCCAAGTACGAGGATAAGATCCAGAAGGAAATCGAGAAGGCTCAGAAACGCTTTGGCGACAGCTTCGACGAAGCAAAGTTCCGTGCCACGAACGAGCGCGTCCTCGAGAACCAGAAGAAGTACGACGACCTGCATCACCGCTTCCAGGAGGTGATGAACGCTCCTGGCGGTATCGACTTGGAAGGCATGAAGCAGATTATCCTCGATGAAGGAATCGTCTGCCCCATCAGCGGAACACGCAATTGGACTGATGTCCGTCAGTTTAACCTCATGTTCAAAACGGAGATGGGAAGTACTGCCGATGGTGCCTCCACCATTTATCTCCGCCCTGAAACGGCTCAAGGCATCTTCGTCAACTACTTGAATGTTCAGAAGACGGGCCGCATGAAGCTGCCTTTTGGCATCGCTCAAATAGGTAAAGCCTTTAGGAATGAGATAGTTGCTCGCCAGTTCATCTTCCGAATGAGGGAGTTCGAACAGATGGAGATGCAGTTCTTCATTCAGCCCGGAACCGAGTTGGATTGGTTCGCGAAATGGAAGGAAACGCGTATGAAATGGCATCAGAATCTTGGTTTTGGCGCGGAAAACTACCGTTTCCACGACCACGACAAGCTTGCTCACTATGCAAATGCGGCTACGGATATCGAGTTCCACATGCCATTTGGCTTCAAGGAAGTGGAAGGCATACACAGTCGTACGAACTTCGACCTCTCGCAGCATGCCAAGTATAGCGGTAAGAAGATTGAATACTTCGACCCCGAAACGAACGAGAGCTACACGCCGTATGTCATCGAGACCTCAATCGGCGTGGACCGCATGTTCCTTTCCATCATGTGTCACAGCTACGAGGAACAGCTCCTTCCTGACGGTCAGACCCGTACTGTACTGCATCTTCCCGCTGCTCTCGCCCCAGTTAAACTGGCCGTCTTCCCGCTTACGAAGAAGGACGGAATGCCCGAAAAGGCTCAGGAAATCATCAATGAACTCCGCTTCCACTTCAATTGTAAGTACGAAGAGAAAGACCAGATCGGCAAACGCTACCGTCGAATGGATGCGATAGGATGTCCCTATTGTGTTACCGTCGACCAGCAAACGCTCGAAGACAATACCGTAACTCTGCGAGATCGCGATACTATGGAACAGAAGAGAGTTGCCATCAGCGACCTTCGCAGCATCATAGAAGACAAGGTGAGCATCACTTCTCTCCTCAAGAAACTGCTCTAGAAAATGAAATACAGACAGAAAGTTCTTCTCCTATTGCCAGCCTTGATGCTGTTTCTCCTTGCTTCTTGCAGAAGCAGTGAAGAGAACTATGACCCGCGTCACGACTGGAAAGAACGCAATGCTCAGTGGTTTGCCGAAGTGTATGACGCAGCCCAAGCTGAAATAGCTGCTGCCAAAGCAGAATATCCGAACGGTAATGATTGGGAAGAACACTGCGATTGGCGCATCTACAAGACGCTCTTGAAGAGCCAAGATGTACAAGGTCCTGCCACAGACTACATCGTTTGCAAGATAAACGAACGTGGCGACGGAGATTGGAGCGCAGCCTATACGGACAGCGTTCGCCTGTACTATCGTGCTTGGATTATGGATGAGAACTATCCTGAAAGCAAGACAAACATGAATGTCTTCAGCCAATCTTACTACGGAGACTTCGACAAGACCACCGCAGCGCCACTTGCCATGCCCGTCATAGGTACAGTAGAAGGCTTCATGACTGCCATCCAGTATATGGTGAAAGGCGATGATTGGGATGTCTATATCCCGCAACAATTGGCATATAAGGAGAGTTCATCAGACGCCGTTCCTGCCTATAGTACCTTATTATATCGCCTTCGCATCGAACTTGTCCACAAGAGCGGAACGGGAATGCCAGGTTGGAGATAACCTTCCCGCGAGATCTTTACTATCGGATATTGTTTCGAATCTTGGTGAGATAAGCGTTAAGTGCTTCCTCGTCGCGATTGTCGATAATCTGTATCAACTCCTTCAACTCGGAACGAATGCCTTCGACATGCGCTTTTGTGCGTGGGTTGAAGAGTATTTCGCGCAGTAGTGTGTCGTCCTCACTTAGGACGCCCTTCGCTATTGTCAAGTGTCGCTTGAATGTCGTACCTGGGGCATCTTGGTGCTTCATCACGGCAGAGAAGACGAAAGTGCTGACGAAAGGCACAGACAAGCTGTATGCCATCGCCTCGTCATGCTCGTCGAAACTGTATTCGTGAACGTTCAAGCCAAGCCTTCTGTAGAGGTCCAGGAAGAAGATTCGCCCCATATAATCGCCTTCGTTAATAACGATGGCGTTCTCCGAAGAGAGTGCTCCGAGGTTGGCAAATGTGGGGCCGAACATCGGATGGGTCGAGACGTAACGCATCCCAGTACCTTCATAGAAGTCTTTCAACCCGGTCTTCACAGAAGAAATATCTGATATGATGCAATCTTTGGGCAGGCAAGGGATGACTTGCTGGAAGACATCAATCGTGTATTTCAATGTGACGGCATTGATGACAAGTTCCGGTTTGAAGTCACGTATCTCGTCGAGTGTCGTAAAACGCTGTGTGTTGTAGAGGAAGCGCATACGCCTCGGGTCAATTTCATAGACGGCACATTCGTGGTCGAAGGACAGGACGTCCGTGAAGAACGAACCCATCTTGCCGGCTCCTAAAATAAGAATCTTCATAATATTGCAGTTTGAGGCACTCCACCAAAAAGGGAGCGGGGAGGAGGCTTTTACTTGTTGATTATTTCCATTTGCTGTCGAACGCTCTCTTCATGAATGTTCTCGAAGATGCTCTTGATGCAGTCTCTGCCGATGCCGAGCAGCGAACCTTGTGCACCTCGCTTGTCGAGAATCTCGCTGTAACGGCGTGTCTGTACGACTGTCATACCCACTTCCTTCTTGTATTCACCGATGTTGCGGCAGATCTTCATGCGTTTGGCAAGCAGTTCGATGAGTTCGTCGTCGAGCACATCTATTTCGTGTCGGTAGTCTTTGAGTTTGTCGGTATGTTCCTTTGTGTCACGGAAGACGAGACGCGATACGATAAAGTCGAGCACATCGGGTGTCACTTGTTGCGATGCGTCACTCCAAGCTTTGTCGGGATTGCAATGGCTCTCGACCATGAGACCGTCCAAACCCATATCCAAAGCCTCTTGACAGAGCGAAGCAATCAGGTCGCGACGACCGCTAATATGGCTTGGATCGCACACAACAGGCAGTTCCGGAAGGCGACGCTTCAGTTCGATTGGTATCTGCCACATCGGTTCGTTGCGGTACAACTTCTTCTCATAACTGCTGAAGCCCCTGTGAATGGCTCCGAGTTTCTCTATGCCGGCACCGTTTATGCGCAGTAAAGCGCCAATCCATAACTCGAGGTCTGGGTTGACGGGATTCTTGACGAGCACCGTTGCATCTGTGCCTTTCAGGGCATCTGCCAGTTCTTGTACGGCAAAAGGATTGGCTGTGGTGCGAGCTCCAATCCAGAGAATGTCAATTCCATACTTGAGAGCCAGTTCGACATGCTTCGGTGTGGCCACTTCCGTAGCTGTGAGCATGCCCGTTTCCTGCTTGACTTGTGCCATCCAAGGAAGTGCCGGTTCGCCATGTCCTTCAAAGCCTCCGGGCTTTGTTCGCGGTTTCCAAACACCGGCGCGGAATATGTGGCAGCCTTTGCCGGCAAGTTGTTTGGCTGTAGTCATCACTTGTTCTTCTGTCTCAGCACTGCAAGGACCGGCGATGATGAAAGCGCGTTCCTGGTCACTTGGCAGGTTCAGGGGTTTTAGTTGGAGTTCCATATTATATAATGTATTGTTATCCGTTATCTCGTGTACTGTTTGTAGGATTGGTCTGTGACGAGAGTGCTGTCGCCGATACTCAAGTTCCAAAGGATGCCGTCGCCGCCTTCCTGTGCTGCATCGAGGATGATATTCTCCTCGACAGCATTGTGGCGATACATTCCGGCATTCATGGAGACGACACTCGAGTTGAAGCGTCCAGTGCTCTTGAACACGGTATGTCGCTTTTGTTTGTTGTTGTACCAATAGGCAAAGCAGTGGTCGTAGAAGCTGCGTCCACCGTGGCTGAGGAAGCCGACGGCAAACTGGTCGCTATAGCAGAAGTTATACCAGTTGTTCTCCTGCTCGTCGACGAAGCCGCAGCTGCTTTCGTATTGTACGTCCGAGTTGTAGTAGAGTGGGTGGATATTACGGAGGCTGTTGCCTGCGGATCGAAGAAGAACGCCTATATGCACACCGCCAATGCGCATGTTTGTCAGGGTGTTGTCGAACCCCTCTACAAGCACACCGATGCAGTCGGGCTTTTTATTGCCCGTGATATTCGTGTCGGAGATGTCGCTGTCGGACGAGCCGCTGTTTGCTCCGTGCTTGATGTGTATGCCGATTGTCGTGTTCTTGATGGACGTTTGCCGAATGGCTGTCTCGCGTCCACTATCGATGGAGATCCCTTTTGCTATGCCTCTGCCGTCGATGATGCCGCCCTTCAGGTAGTAGTTGCTACCCGGCGTGGAGATGTTGTTGGCGGCATCTTTACCTCCGAGACGTATCATGGCCTCCTCGCTGGCCCAATCTTCTGCGGCCCGTATGATGGCGAAGTTCGAAAGTTCGAGTGCGACGCTCTTCTTCGGATCGGCAGGTGTGAGGATGGGTTTGCTGATGATGTAGACGCCGTCGGGAAAGAAAATGGTGCGGTTGGGGTGCGTGTCAATGACGCGCTGAATGTCGTCGCTGACATCTTTCCCTGTTCCCGCTTTAATGTAATCGGTGACGACGACGTAGCCTCTCTCGGAGGTTTTACGAGCGAGCAATGTTGCGGGCATTGCCAAGAGTAGGGTGAGGAGGAGCAGTAACTTGTGATTCATGGTTTTATGTTGATTTTCTTGATGCGTTCCAGCGCTTCGGCGAACTTGTCTTCCTTAGCGCAAAGACTGATGCGAATGTAGCGTTTGCCGTTACTTCCAAAGATGAAGCCGGGAGTGATGAACACTCTTGCTTCATGAAGAACCTTTTCCGTGAGTTCCTCTACATCATTATATTTGTCGGGGATGCGTCCCCAAAGGAACATGCCAGTTTGCTGCGGGTCGAACTGACAGTCGAGAAGTCGCATGATTTCCTCAGCCAAACGACGTCTTCCAGCATAGATATCGACGTTGGCAAGCCTGTGCCAGAGGTCGGTATTGTCGTATGCTTTGGCTGCTGCAAGCTGGAGTGCGCGGAAAGTTCCGCTGTCAACATTGCTTTTTACCTTCAGTATCCAGCTCACGAACTGAGCGTTGGTGGCAAGCATACCGACTCGCCAGCCCGGCATATTATGGCTCTTCGACATCGAATTGAACTCGATGCAGCATTCTTTGGCACGCGGAATCTGCAGGATTGAAAGCCTTTCTCCGTCGTTTAGGATAAAGCTGTAAGGATTGTCATTTACCACAATTATGTTGTGACGCAAGGCAAAATCGACGAGTCTCTCATAGGTTTCGCGTCTCGCCCTTGCTCCTGTCGGCATATTCGGGTAGTTTGTCCACATCAGTTTCACGCGGCTGAGGTCCATCTTCTCGAGTTGTTCGAAGTCGGGCTGCCAGTCGTTCTCGGGCAGGAGGTCGTAATTGACGATTTTCGCGCCAAGCAGTTTCGAGAGACTTGTATAGGTGGGATAGCCGGGATTGGGTACGAGAACTTCATCTCCGACGTTGACAAATGCCAAAGTAACATGCAAAATTCCCTCCTTACTGCCTATCAAAGGTTGAATCTCGCTGTTTGGATCGAGCTCGACACCATACCAGCGTTTGTAGAAACCGCTCATTGCCCGACGCAATTCGGGGATGCCTATCGTGGGCTGATACCCGTGAGCCGTGGGCTTTTGGGCTTCCTCGCATAGTGTTTCGACTGTTTCGGGCGAGGGAGGCATATCTGGACTTCCGATGGCGAGGCTGATGACGTCCATTCCCTGAGCGTTCATCGCGGCCACTTCCTTCAGTTTGCGACTGAAATAGTATTCGTTGACGTCGGCCAATCTTTCTGCCGGCTTGATGTTAAATGCTTTGTTTTCCATCTTCGTATATGCCAAGTTGTTTGAGTTCGCGGGTAAGCGGAGTGATTGCGTTGAGAGCCTGTCTGTACCGTTTCTCATCGTTGAACGAGAGGTCGATGTAGAACATGTATTGCCACTCTTGACCGATGATGGGCAGACTTTGAATTTTAGTCAGGTTGAGTTTATAGAATGAGAGGACTGACAGGATTGCGCTCAGGCTGCCTTCTTCGTGGGGAAGTGTGAAGACGAGGCTGGCTTTGTCGATATGACGGGTGCTTCGGATGGCCGTAGCTTTCTCGGGTTGGGCGAGGACGAGGAAGCGTGTGAAGTTGTGCTTGTTTGTCTCGATGCCCTCTTGCAGCACTTTCATTCCGTAGATGTCGGCAGCGTCCCGATGACAGATGGCAGCGTGTCCGTGCCTGCGTTCACGGCTGATGTCGGCTGCGGCCCCTGCCGTATCGACTGTTTCGACCTTTTTAAATTCTGGATGACGCGAGAGAAACTGGCGGCATTGCATGAGTGCGACGGGATGGGAGTTCACCTCGGTGATGTCTTCCCAACTCTCATCTGGCAGGCACATGATGCTGTGTTTGATGCGGAGCTTGTGTTCGCCCACAATCGTCATGCCGCTCTCTCGTAAAAGTTCATAGTTGTGGAGCAGACTGCCGGCTATCGTGTTCTCTATCGCCATGAGTCCCAGCAGGTCTTTCTCCGCTTTGAGTCGCACGAACATCTCTTCGAAAGTGTCGCAGCAGACGAGTTCCACCTCCTCGCCTTCGAAGAAGCGATGGGCGGCAATATCGTGGAAACTGCCTTCGATGCCTTGTATTGCTATCCGTTTCATCCTGTTGTGTCTGTTATACCAAAACATCCCGCTCGGTTTCTGAGCGGGATGTTTCGATATGTTCTTCTTGTTATACCTTATTTATATATATACGACGACCCGCTTCACTTCATTTGCTAAAGTAAAAGTAATAGTAAAAGCCGAAATAGCGATTGCTGCTGTGAGTCATCTTTCTTCGTTTTTCGATGCAAAGGTAATACAATTCTGTTTTTCTGCCAAACGAATGCCGAATTATTTTTAATAATGGTGCGAAAAAAAAGATATGCAGTCACGATTGCAAACGTAACACTATACGATTGCAATCATAACACTATACAAATGCAATCGTCACACTAGTCATTTGCAATCGTCACACTAGTCGTTTGCAATCGTCACACTAGTCGTTCTGGAACTTGTCTTGTTGCGTCTGTAGAGTTGCCAAGCGTTGAAGACATTGTGCCAGATGGTGTAGAAGCCTCCAGCAACGGATGTGAGGGGGTTGAGGAAGGTGTAGCCCACCCAAATGGCGAGGACCGTATTCTTCTGTCCGCAAGCTTGTCCGGCTGTAACGGCTTCCTCGTAATGCTTGCCGACAAGCCGTCCTACCCCAAACTGCATGATGCAAGCCACGAGTGAACCTGCGAGGATGAGCAGGCAAAGCCGCAAAGTCACCTCGGCATGAACCAGAATCCTCGTTGTGACGGCTATTGCGAGCGAGAGCGAGATGAGCCAAAGATAGAAGGGAAGGTCAGGAATGGAGGTGAGCCATCGAAGCAGAGTAGGGGAGATCCGACGGATGAGGAGTCCCAGAAAAAGAGGGAAAATGAGCAAGGGGAACACTTTCCTGACAATCATCCAGAAGGAAAGCCAAAACCCCAACTCTCCATCAGGATTGACGAGGGGCACGAAAGCCGAGATGAGGACTGCACAGGTGAGGTTGATCAGCAAGGTGTAAGCCGTCAAGGAACCTACGTTCCCACCCAGTTTGGCCGTCACCACAGCCGCAGCAGTAGCAGTAGGGCAAAGGAAACAGAGCATTGTGCTTTGCAGGAAAACTCGGCTCGTCTGGTCCTCCACAGTTTGATGAAGCAGACAAAGCAAGGCTGCAACTACTGCTTGAAAAGCAAGCAACCACCATTGCCAGCCTCGAAGTCGCATATCCTCGAGTCGGATTCGGCAGAACGTCAAAGTCAACATGCAGAAAATCAGGGTGGGTTGGACGTAAGTGACGCCTTCCACAATCGCCTCTCTGACCTTTGTTTGAAGCTCCAGACTTTGGCCAAGAAAGTAGGCGGAACAGCCCACAATCATACTCAAAGGCAGCGACCAATCCTTGAGAAATCTCTTGAAATTCATCATCCGGCTTTCCTGTTTGCAAGGCAAAATTAATCAAAAACTTCCGTTTAGCGGGTTTTTGTGCCCTGAAAATTTCATTATGTGCACGGTTTTCCCTAAATTTGTAGCCCAATATAAAATACAAAGGAAAGATATGAATCTTTATATCAGATACTTCGACGAAGAGGCACTCGTCTATAGCGTCGAGGAAGCTTTGGCTTTTCTCGCTTCTTTGGGTGATGTGGAAGTTAATGACAGCATCGCCATCGAGCTGGAAAAGTTCATGGCCAGCAACGCCATGTATCCCAAGCACATCAAGGTAAACCAGCGCTCCTTCTTCATTGTCATCAAGACGACGGCAAGCACGATGGAGGAGTTCAAGGCAAAAGGCGCCAATCAGGGAAAGCCGGAGAAAATGGCGCAAAAAGAGGCTTTGGCAAACTACGGCAAGCCCCAGCCTGGCTGGTACGAGGCAAGGATCACCTTCAAGCGCGTCATCTCGCATCCTGAAACACAGAAATCCCAGTATGTCGACACGCCTTTCGTCTGCAAACTGAAGGCCGAAAGCGTTCAGGAATGCTACGACAAGGTGCTCGATCACCTGCGAAACCGTCAGGATGTCGACCCCAGAAGTCAGTTCCCAAGCATCAAGAGTGCGAATTTCGAGTTCAGTTATTTAGGAGAATAGCGTTCTTATGTCGCTCCGCTACCTGTTTTTCTGTACCGTTTTGATTGCGGCTGCGACAGTTTTTGCCGACAAAAAAGGCAAGAACAAGGGTGATACGGTCAATCCCATTTTTGCCCTTCCAATGCCCGATCAGCTGCCTTCAGCCCCATTGCCGGACCGTCCTCTCCCTCGTGTGGCAGAGATGCGAGTCCAGGTTCAGCATACTGTCGCCCAGCAGCAAGGTATCGATGTCTCACACTATCAAGGTTACATCGATTGGGAAGAAGTGGCTCAAGACAAAAGCATAAAGTTCGTCTATGTCAAAGCGACTGAAGGTTCAGGCTTGGTCGACGATTTCTATCTGCGCAATCTATATGGTGCAAAACGCGTGGGAATACCCGTCGGAGCCTATCATTTCTTCAGTCCTTCGGCAAGTGCCTTGACTCAGTTGGAGAACTTCCGATCCGTCGTTGACCCACGTCAGCAAGACCTCATCCCTATAGTCGACGTCGAGAAGCGCGGCAAAGGCTCGCTTGCTCAGTTCCAAGGAAGCCTGAAGTCGTTCCTGGACGGCGTCGAGCGAATGTTCGGCGTCAAGCCAATCATCTATACAGGCGTTAACTTCTATGCGAAATACCTTGAAGGCCATTTCACAGGCTACAAGTTCATGGTGGCTCGTTATGCTGAGGAATTCCCGGGATTGAGTGAAGATGTGCCCATCGTATTATGGCAATACTCTAGTACAAGCTACGTGGACGGCATCAGGGGACACGTCGACAAGAGCGTCTTCCTTGACCGTTATTCCGTAGTTGACATAATGTTAAGCAAGTAAGGACATGCATATCGTCATCGCAGGAAACATAGGAAGCGGCAAGACAACCTTGACAGAAATGCTTGCCAAGCACTATCATTGGGAACCGAAGTACGAGCAAGTCGCCTTCAATCCCTACCTCGACGACTACTATCGCGACATTCAAAGGTGGTCGTTCCCTATGGAAGTGTTCTTCCTGAAAGAGCGTTTCCGCGACCTTATGGAGATGCAGAAGAGCGGCAAGGACACCATTCAGGACCGCTCAATATATGAAGGCGTCTATGTCTTCGCTACCAACAACAAGCAGATGGGCAACCTGAGCGACCGGGATTTCGAGACATATATGGAACTCTTCGGGCATATGACGAACATCGTCCGCTATCCCGATCTCATGATTTACCTGCGTGCCAGCATCCCACACCTCGTCGCAAACATCCAGAAACGCGGTCGAGACTGCGAACAAACCATTCAACTCGAGTACCTCAAAGGTTTGAACAACCTCTATGAAGACTTCATATACAACAAATATAAAGGTAAAGTCCTGACCGTCGAAGTTGACAGCATCGACTACCAACACAACCCAAAAGACTTCAAACAGATAACTGATAAGATAGACGGACTGCTTTACGGCATGTTCCCACTCACGTAAAACCACCTGACATTATGCACATCGCCATTGCTGGAAACATAGGAAGTGGCAAAACCACCCTTACCAAGTTGCTCGTCAAGCGATATGGTTGGACGCCTCGCTTCGAGCCTGTCGAGACAAATCCCTACCTCGATGACTTCTATCAGGACATGAACCGCTGGAGCTTTAACCTGCAGGTTTACTTCCTGAACAAGCGTTTCCGCGATGTTGTCGAGATTTCAAAAAGCTCGGACACCATTATTCAGGACCGAACTATCTTCGAGGACGCTCGCATCTTCGCACCCAATCTTCACGCTCAAGGCTATATGAGTGACCGCGATTTCGCCAATTACAGCGAGCTTTTTGACCTGATGATGTCGCTCGTGGGACTGCCTGACCTGATGATTTACATTCGCAGCAGCATCCCCAACCTTATTGCACAAATCGCCAAGCGAGGTCGTGAGTACGAGCAAAGCATACGCATCGATTACCTGAAAGGCCTGAATGATCGCTACGAAGAGTGGATAAAGAACTATCCTGGCAAACTTCTCATCGTGGATGGCGACACGTTGAAATTCGAGTCGAACACAGCCGACTTCCAGCGCATCACAGAGCAAATCGACGCCAAGCTCTACGGCCTCTTCCCAGAAGTATAGGGGATGTTATGAAACGCTTCTCATTATTACCACTTTTGCTTCTCCCCCTTATTGCTCTTGCTGGCGATAATGTTCTGCCATATTGGGCAATAGGTGGCTTCACTCGACCAGAAGGAAAGAATCCTATGGTCAGTCCCATTGCCAATAACCTCTTTTATTGTCCCATGAAGAAGGCAAATGTGCGATGGGAATGTGCAGACACATTTAATCCCGCAGCTGTAGTGAAGGATGGCAAAGTCTGCGTGCTCTACCGTGCAGAGGACGACCCAAATGCAGGAATAGGCAAGCGAACGTCTCGCATAGGACTCGTGGAAAGTGCCGACGGAGTCAGTATCGATTATCGCTCACCCTCACCTGTCATGTATCCGGACAACTCGTCAATATCTCAAACCTATGAATGGCCGGGCGGAACAGAAGACCCGCGAGTGGTAGAAGCTGAGGTTGACGGAGCGCCTTTATACGTGATGACCTACACTTCATGGAACCGAAAGACGGCCCGACTGAGTGTTGCAACGAGTCGCGACCTCAGGACCTGGACACATCATGGCCCGTGTTTCCGCATGGCATACGACGGCAAGTTCGCCAATTTGGCTTGCAAGTCTGGCTCTATAGTTACGGAGATAAAGGACGGACGCCTGCAAGCGGCAAAGGTCCAGGTGAATGGTGAGAGCAAATACTTCATGTATTGGGGCGAGTCATGGGTATGCGGAGCAACCAGCGACGACCTCATAACATGGACACCCATCGTGGATGGTAACACGGATCTCCTCTATTTGGCAAGGACCAGAAAAGGCTTCTTCGATAGTAGCTTTGCTGAATGTGGGCCGCCTGCGGTCGTCACGGAGAACGGCATAGTACTTATATATAATGGAAAGAACGCAAGTGGCAGCAATGGAGACGCTTGCTATGCTGCAAACACATATGCTGCTGGGCAGATGCTTTTCAGCCGAGATAACCCGCTTCAGCTCGTTGACCGACTCGACAAACCCTTCTTCCGTCCCATAGCCGACTTCGAGAAGAGCGGGCAATATGCTGCTGGAACGGTCTTTACGGAAGGTCTCGTCTGGCATCAAGGCAAGTGGTTCCTCTATTATGGCTGTGCCGACTCGTTCGTCGGAGTTGCAGTCTGCGACCCTCAGACCTCGCCTCATGAGGGCGATCCTATTGTCACGGCAAATGTTCCTGAAGGCGTCATCAACCAGCAAACCGCGCTTGGTACAGGCAAGATGACTTGTTTTGTAAATTCTGCAAGTGGTTATGTTTCCGAAGGCGAAAGGCCGTATTATATGAATACGAGTTACATTTATCCCGGCAGAAAGTGGTGCGACACAAGTACCGAACAGCCGTGGCTCGTCCTTGAGTTCACGGGAATCTACGAAGTGAATCGTCTTGTCTTCCGAGATGTCGAGGGGCACGAAACGAATTGCGGTAATGTGCCGGAGTATTGGGTGTATGGCAGAACCAAGACAGGCGAGGAGTGGACGCTTCTGGCACATGAAGAAGGTGTAGGCGACAAGGCAGTGAAGGATATTCCTTTCCCTGCCACGGAAGTCCGTTACCTGAAGCTCGTCTTTACGAAAGGCACGCGTCCCAGCGGCGAAGCGGACAATGCGATTCGCCTTTATGGCTGCGATGTTTATGGCCGTTTCGTGAGTGAACTGCCTCGTTCTGACGGCAATGTGAGCATTGGGAAGACCATTCTTGCCGCTCATGATGCACCTGATGCCACCAAGAGCGCACTCAATCTGCTGACAGGTATGCCGTCTGCCGAGCGTCCGTGGCGTCCTACGACTCCCGTCCAAGGTAGTGACCCTTACCGTTATGTTATTGTTGATTTGGAAAAGACTTACGATATCAAGCGTCTTTTGTTGTGGGATGCGAAGAGCATTGACGAGGATGCCACGAACATGAATGCATATCAGATGTTCATCAGCGAAGACCTGCCCGACTTGAGCCTCATTACAAAGTCGGGCGATAGCAATACTTGTTGGACACAGGTGGCTGACCGAAAGAACGCGGGCTCAACGAATAAGAAGACGGTTTCCCTCTCCTCGCCAGTTCGTGGACGCTATGTAAAGCTCGTCTTTCCCCGCACTTCTGCTAGCATGAACAATGTCGAATCGCCTGCCTTCTATGCCTTTCATCTATATGGCACGCCGGTTGAGGACGACGATGCAATTGCCTTTCCGACAGAAGATAATGAGACCGACGCCTCTGTCTATGACCTTAAGGGCATCAAACAGGAACGCCGGTCGCTGCAGCCTGGACTTTATATCATGTCCGGGCGAAAGGTTCTTGTACGCTAATCAGAACTTGAAACCAAGCGTACAGGTTATGGTATGTCTTGTCAAGTTAACGTCAACAGGGTCAATTGTCACATCCGCGAGGAGAGGATTGTCTATGACAAATTGCGGGATGAATTCTTGATTTGTATTCGTGAAGTTCGTGTCGAAAGCATAGAAGTCTGCCTTCTGATTGCGAACCTTGTAGGCAAGATCAACATAGAAGCTCTTTGAGTGATAGCCCATACCCAGTGTCAGGATGTTGGTATTGCCTAGACGCATGTAGCTTGTGCTTGTGGCATAGTCCATCGCAGAACTGTTGAGGCTATACTGGTCAAAGCCGATGTTCTTCTTGTAGGGAGAAGTGCTTAGGTTGTAACCCAGTCGGAAGGCAAGGTTCTTCGTGGCGTTTGCTTCAACGCCGAGGCGTAAAGTATGTGTCCCACGCATGTTGTCACGAGTGAACTGGTTCATTGCCGCATCCTTTACATTGCCGGAAGTTGAGCCGTCGGCGTATTCTTCTCTCGGATAACCCATGCTTGTGCCGGCGAATGCGGCATACTCGTAGTCGACGTCCCAAGCGAATGTTGTGCCGACAGTACTGCCGATGCTGGTACGAACCTTCCAAGGAGAGCGCACGTTGAACTTGAGATAGCTTTCCCATGGATCAATCCTGCCACCACCGTATGAAGCGCCGCGAGCCAGGTCGAACAGGGTGCTGTTCTTGAGACGGTACCATGTCGGGGTCTCAACTACAAAGCCGAAGCGGAAAGGACTGTTTTCGATGGGACGGATGATTGTGCCGAGTTTGACATTGACGCCCGTTCCTGAAACGCGGATGTCGTTGTTGAGGTCGTACTTTGCCTTGTCGTCCAAGTCATATTCTCTGTAGTAGGTCCATCCGCGATAGCGCATGTTGTCCACACCGATGGTAAGGCCGAGGAAGGCTCTGTCGTTGATATTTGTGCTGACATTAAAGTCGAACGACTGCAGGGAACCTTCGCTGTGATGCGTGTATTCATTGTGCAGAGCAGAGTATTTGTTGTAGCGGTATTCGTCTCCACCTGCTGTGGTGCCTGTCATGAAGTAGCCATTTTCCAGAGCCATGCCGGCAAGGTTGTTCTGCCAGCCTTCGTCCCAGTCTGTCAACTCTGCCACTTGGTCCATCTGACTCAGTTCGTACGGGTTGGGATCGTCAGCATAGAAGTTGAAGTTGAAATTCTTCTTCTTCTGAAAGTTGAAGGCGAAATTGATGTAGGGGCATGTTGGGCCACCAGTCTTCATGTTGAATACGAAGCCGGCTTGGTCGAAGGTGAACTTGCCACGGTTCTCTTCGCTGATGCTCGACTTACCCCAGATTCCGCCCATCGTCAGGGCAACATCGTTCTTGCGATATAGTCCGATGCCTGCGGGGTTCCAGCTGATGACGCTCATATCTGCGCCGAGAGCACCAAGAGCACCGCCCATGCCGACGTAGCGGGCTGTTCCGATGACGTCGTCAGAACCGTTTGTGAGGCGTTCGTTCATGTAGGTGTCCTGTGCTTGAACTGCGATTGCAGCAGCAAGGAGGGGTAGTAAGATATAACGTTTCATAGTCTTATTTGATTCATTGTTCATAATTCGTTGTACCGGACTTTATGCTGTTATCTGCGACCTCCGCCGCCACGAGAACCTCCGCCACCGCCGCTGAAGCCTCCACCGCCTCCGCTGAAGCCACCGCCTCCGCCGCGAGAGCTGCTTCCGCCAAAGCTTCCGCTGCTTCCACTACTGTAGCTTCCGCGTGAACTTCCGCTGCTGTAGGTGCTGCTGCTGCGAGAGGAACCGCTGTTGTAGGTGCTATTGCCTCTTGAAGGTGTAACGGTTGTGGTGGTTGTGCTACGAGTCGTACCGCTGTTGTAAGTGCCTCGAGAGGACGTAGTATTGCTGCCACGGCTGACTGAGGTGCCGCGAGTGGTTCCTGTGTTGGTGTTGCCTCGCGTAGGATTCTGGTAGGTTCCGCGTGTGCCTTCGCCTATTGTCCCACGAGAGGTTCCTGTCCTTGAACCGCCACGAGAGCCGTAGGTTGTGCCAGAGCGGGATGGTCCTACACGACCGTTGCCTGTCCTGCCTCCGCCAGACCTGCCGTTGAAGGTGGCAGAACGCTGTCCGAGGTTGCGGCTTGCGGTTGTCTGTTGACGGCCTCCATGCCAGCCGTAATCGCCGTAATAATAGCCTCCGTAGTATCCTCCGTAGTACCATGGGTCGTACCATCCGTAGTGATGCCAGCCCCAGCCCCAGTCGTACCAGCTGTAGTAGCCGTAGCGATAGTAGGGTGCATACCAGCCGTACCAGGGATCGTACCATGGGTCGTACCATCCGTAGCAGTAGTCCCAGATGTAAGGATCGTAGAGGCGGAAGGTGCGATAGCGTGCCAGACGTGAGGTGTAGTAGAAGTCTCCGTCGCTGAAGCCGTCGCTGTATCCTGCGTTATAGCCTGCGTCGTAGCCAGCCATCTCGCTCTGTTCGGGCATGGTTGTCACTATGAGAGTGTCGCCTTTCATTTGATAGGTGGGTGTCCCTGCAGGCTGATTCGTGCCGCGACGGTTGTATTCATCGACGTCGCGAAGTGCTCCTGTGTGGTAGTCGGCATTAGCATCGCCCTCGTCTTCGAAGCTTGACTGAGAACTGCTCTGCACTGTAGCAGCCGCGTTCTGCTGTGTCTTCTTCTTGGAAGAGAAGGAGTACATGTCGTCTTCCTGAGCTGATGCGCTGAAGCAGATTGCCAAGAGCATCATAAGGGTAATTACATTTGCTTTCATAGTATGTTCTTTGTTTTAAATTGTCGCTTTTTGCCTTTTCGGCTTTACGGTTTTTCAATTTTCCTGATGCAAAGTTAAGGAGTTTTGCGCAATATGCAAAAGGGAAACACCTATTTTGTTGAGGAAATTTCCCCAAGTGGAGAAAAAGAGTTACATTTGCAGAAGAAATGAACAACTCATCGAGGCGAAGCAGTCGAGTTCAAATGTGGCGTCTGCCAACTTGAAAGGCGACGATGCCAAACATCTAGTGTGACGATTGCGATTTACTAGTGTGACAATTGCAAACATCAAACGTGAAGTTTGCGTTTTACTAGTGTGACGTTTGCAAACTTCAAACGTGACGTTTGCGGACACTCCCTGCCGAGCCGGGTGACTATACATTATTATATTAATTATGAGGTACTTCGAAGTGACTTGCCGGATACGGCCTTTCAGCCAGGATGCTGCGGATGTTCTGTCTGCGATGCTGGCCGAGATAGGGTTCGAATCGTTCTCGCAGACCGAGGACGGCTTGATGGCTTACATCCAGCAAAGTGTCTGGAACGAGGCTGGGATGCAGGAAATCATTCAGAACTTTTGCCTGCCCGAGGTCGAAATCAGTTATACCTTGGCTGAGGCTCCTGATGAGGATTGGAACCAGGTCTGGGAGGAAGAGGGCTTCCAGCCAGTTCTGGTGAGTGATGAGATAGTGGTTCATGACGTCAAACACACTGATGTTCCGCAAGTTAAGTACGACATCCTCATCACTCCTCGCTTGGCTTTCGGCACTGGAAGTCACGAAACGACTCGTCTCATCCTGCGTGTCCTCGCCCAACTTGACTTGGCTGGGAAGCACATTATCGACGCTGGAACGGGTACAGGCATACTGTCGATTATGGCCGTCAAGCGAGGTGCGGAAAGTGTCTTCGCCTACGATATCGACGAATGGAGTGTGGAAAATACGAAAGACAACCTCTTGCTGAACCATATATATAATAATGTAGAGGTCGAGGTTGGCGACAGTTCTGTCCTCGAAGACAAAGAGAAAGCCGACCTCTTGATTGCCAACATCAACCGGAACATCCTGCTTCAGGACCTTCCGCGATTCGCTTCATCACTCAAACCGAAAGGTCAAATGATACTGAGCGGCTTTTACTTGGAGGACGTCCAGACTCTCGCGAAAGCCGCTTCGGAGTTGGGCTTCAGCCTTTTGAAAACGGAGAACGAGGGGGATTGGGCAATGCTGCTATTCGAAGCGAATGCTCTTGGCAGGTGTGATGTTTGACACCACAAAGCTTGGAACAATCATAGCAAGGGCGCTAATCACAAGCGTGCCAAGATCTATTGCAAGCACCCACCACCAATTCACCAAGACAGGAACGGCCTCGACATAGTAGACATCGGGGTCCAAAGTGATGAGTCTGAACTGCTTTTGCAGGAAGATAAGGGCGAAAGCGAGTAGGTTGCCAAGCAAGATGCCTCGCAAAATGATCAGCATCGCATAGTTGAGGAAGAGGTGGCGGACTTGCTTGTTGCGCGCTCCCAAAGCCTTCATGATGCCGATAAAATTGGTGCGTTCCAAGATGATGATAAGGAGTCCGCTTATCGCAGTGAAGATGGAGATGCAAATCATCAGGATAAGGATGACAACGATGTCCATGTCAAGGAGTTGCAACCAACCGAATATCTGCGGATGCTCCTGCTTGATAGTGATGCTGGAATAGTATTCTCCGTAAGCGTCTTGCTTGTGATTGACTTCGTTCACCACATCCATCAGGGTCTCGTCGAGTCGTTCGAAGTCCTTCAACCTGATTTCCGCTCCCGCAAACTGTTGGGAATCCCAACCGAGAAGGCGATGGATGGTGCAGAGATCGGTATAGGCAAAGTTCTTGTCGAAGTCGGTAAGGTTGGTCTGGTAAATGCCTGCGACGGTGAACTTCCTTGCCCGAACCGTCTGCTCGAAGAAGTAG
>JAGCFN010000127.1 GCA_017650085.1 Bacteroidaceae bacterium
AGTCTATTTTAGACTTATAAATTCCAATTTATCTAAATAATTGTCGTACCTTTGCAGCCGAATTATAGGGGCTTGTTTCATAGCCCTTAATTTTGAATTTTGAATTTAATAATTTTGAATTATATATAGATATGCTTAAACTTGATTATTCAAAGGCTCTGCTGAGTGCAGAGCAGATTGCAGCCTTCGCTCCGAAGGCAGAGGAGGCACAGAAGGCTCTCGAGGCCGGAACCTGTGCAGGTAATGATTTCCTTGGCTGGCTCCACTTGCCCAGCAGCATCACGGCTGAGTTCATGACGCGACTCCAGGCTTGTGTCCAGACACTCCGCGAGAACTGCGACACCGTTGTCGTAGCTGGCATCGGCGGTTCCTATCTTGGTGCCCGCGCCATCATCGAGGCGCTCGGAAACAGTTTCCAATGGCTCACCAACAATGGCGAGAATCCCAACATCCTCTTCGCCGGCAACAACATCGGCGAGGATTACCTCTACGAACTCACAGAGTACTTGAAGGGCAAGAAGTTTGGCGTCATCAATATCTCCAAGAGCGGCACGACGACTGAGACGGCTCTGGCTTTCCGTCTGCTGAAGAAGCAATGTGAGCAGCAGCGCGGCAAGGAGATGGCCCGCAAGGTCATCGTGGCCATCACGGATGCCAAGAAGGGTGCTGCCCGCACTTGTGCCGACAAGGAAGGCTACACCTCGTTCGTCATTCCCGACAACGTGGGTGGCCGCTTCAGCGTGCTCACTCCCGTTGGTCTGCTGCCCATCGCAGTAGCCGGTTTCGATATTGCCAAGCTCGTGCAGGGTGCTGCAGACATGGAGAAGGCAGTAGGTGCCGACGTTCCTTTCGAGCAGAACATCTGCCTGCAGTATGCAGCTGTTCGTAATGCCCTCTATCAGAGTGGCAAGAAGATTGAGATTCTCGTCAACTTCCAGCCCAAGCTCCACTACATGAACGAATGGTGGAAGCAGCTCTACGGCGAGAGCGAGGGCAAGGACCACAAGGGCATCTTCACGGCTGCCGTTGACTTCTCGACCGACCTGCACTCGATGGGTCAGTGGATTCAGGAAGGTGAGCGCACCATCTTCGAGACCGTTGTCAGCGTAGAAGAGACGGAGCACAAGTTGCTCTTCCCCAGTGACGAGGAGAACCTCGACGGCCTGAACTTCCTGGCTGGCAAGCGCGTGGACGAGGTGAACAAGATGGCAGAGCTCGGCACGCAGCTCGCTCATGTGGACGGAGGCGTGCCCAACATGCGTCTCATCGTGCCTCGCCTGAACGAATACTACATCGGCCAGATGATTTACTTCTTCGAGAAGGCTTGTGGCGTGAGCGGACTCATCCTCGGCGTCAACCCCTTCAACCAGCCCGGCGTAGAGGCCTACAAGAAGAACATGTTCGCCCTTCTCGGCAAACCCGGCTACGAAGCCGAGACGGTTGCCATTCGCAAACGTCTGGCAGAATAAATAGATTAAAGATTAAGGATTAAAGATTAAGGTTTGATACAATTCTTCTTTAATAGCAAGACAACCAAACTTTAATCCTTAATCTTTAATCCTTAATCCTAAATAGAAATGCTGAAAGCTGTTCTGTTTGATATGGATGGCGTGCTTTTCGACAGCATGCCCAATCATGCATACGCCTGGTCGCATGCTATGACGCAGTTCGGCTTGGAGATGACGGCTTACGAGGCTTATCTTCACGAAGGGCGTACGGGTAGTGGCACCATCAATATTTTGGCTCAACGTTATTGGGGACGTGATGCGACGGAAGAAGAGATAGAACGCATCTATGCTGCAAAGTCGGAGGTATTCAATTCCCTTCCTGAACCCAAACCTATGACTGGAGCCCTCGAAGCCCTGACTGCAGCCAAGAATCTCGGAAGCATGATAGTTCTTGTCACGGGTAGTGGTCAGCCCAAATTGCTCGAGAGCCTGGAGCAGCATTACCCTGGTTTCTTCCGCGAGGAACTGATGGTGACGGGCTTCGATGTGAAGCGCGGCAAACCAGACCCCGAGCCTTATCTGATGGGATTGCAGAAGGCAGGTGTCAAGGCCGAGGAAGCCATTGTTGTGGAAAATGCACCTCTTGGTGTTCAGGCAGCAAAGGGTGCCGGTATCTTCACTATTGCCGCCAACACGGGTCCCCTGGAGGATGAGATACTGAAAAATGCCGGAGCCGACATCGTCGTCCCCGGCATGATGGCTGTTGCCCGTTTGTTCACTTCTTCATCTTTTTCCCGTTGAAGATGTAAATGCCGTCAGGCAATGACTGGAAGTTCTCGGCCGAGTCGGAAACCAGCGTTCCGTTAATGCCGTAAACTTTGCTCTTAGCAGTTTTTCCAGCCTTGATGTTGTTAATCGGAGTCGGGTCGTCGAAACCGATAATAAGGTCGCCAAGGATGGGCATGTGGTCCGACGTCACTTTGTCGTTAACAACTTCGTAGCTGACCTTCTCCACACCTCCGATGGGATTGTAGCTGATGATGTGGTCGATGATGTAAATGCCGTCGCTCCAAGTTGGTGTGGTCATGTCGGAGTGGAAGGTAAATCCATTCTCTTGCAGATACTGGGTGAGCACACCACGAGCGCCTTGCATCTCGTCGTCTGTGCCATCATCATTGAAATCGCCTGCAATGATAAGTGGTTTGCCTGTCTCAACCCAACTCTCGGCTGCGGCTTTGATGATTGGACCTGTTCCACGCCTTGCACTTGCAGAGAGGCCGACATGCAGGCTGGCAAAGACATAGTCTTCGTACTCAGCCATTAGCATACGACGAGGCTCGAAGTCGGAAGTAAGGGAGACGACTTTGACGGAGAGCGGCAGTTCCTTCGAGAGTATGCCGATTCCGTAACCGGCAAGAGCGCTACAGAAGATGCCGTACATACCCGTAGCTTCGGCCAGTTCCTTGATTTGGTACTTGTTGTCCGAGCGGGAAGAGAAGACGCTATCGACTTCTTGCAGAGCCACTATGTCGGCATTCTGAGCAGAGATAACCCTGGCTGTGCGGGGCAGATTCAGACCGTCGCGATTGCCTGCACAATGCCTGACGTTATAGCTCAAGACACGCAGGTCTTTCTTTTGGTATTTGTCGTAAACCGGTTCTGCATATTCCCCCTTTGCTGCTGCGTCGAGGTCAGCAATCTGACGTTCGTAGAGGATGTCGTATATGCCGTTCGTGACAGCATCATTAGCTTTGTTCCAAATCGTCTTGAGAGTCTGGATTTGCTCTTCGCTTAAACCTTCGTATGTCTCAAAGCTGGGATTGCCAACTTCGTTAACCTTCTGGGCAAGAGACAGTCTTAACTTGGCAGCAGGACTCTCCAGTTCGGCAGCATCAATCTTCTGCAACTTCCAGGGAACCATAACCGTCAATAGGGTCGTGCCGATATGGGGATTGTTGGCAAGCATTTCCCCATCGGCATTATAGATGTAGAGCGACTTGCGGTCATCCCCGACTGTCCTGAAGACCAAGGGGTTCTGCTCGTCTGTCATGAAGGCAAATCCTTCCTCAGTTGTCGTGCTGCTGACATATTTGCCTGTCACATAGTTGCGAATCTTGTACTGTCCTTGGTTCCTGTCGACTGCTTCGATGTAGAAGATGTTGCGCGGGTCGCCCACGTTCAAGTCGTTCAGCATCAGACTTGCACCCTTCCCGTAAGCGTCAGCATCAAGTTTCTGGTCGGTCCAGCACATCTTAGGATTGTCCAAACCACTGACGATGTAGTAGTAGCCGTTGGAGGCCGTGTAGAATTCCTTCTGCGGCTCTACGTCTTGGTTGACCTTCATCAGTTTCCATCGTCCTGGATAGCCGTAGGTCGCACCATCGCCCGGATAGTCGTCGTCGCCGACACTCTGCTTCGCAAGGCTGTTGTTCGGACGGTCGCTCCGGAGGTAGCCTTGAACATGAGGCGAGTGTTCCGACTCTTCGTTCGTCATGAAGAATCGTCCTGCGCCATCTTCCAAGTCGGTCAGGGTGTAGCCGACGGGGGAGTCGGAGAAGATGATGTCGGCTTCTGCAGGCATGTTCATGTTGCCCAGATACTG
>JAGCFN010000128.1 GCA_017650085.1 Bacteroidaceae bacterium
ACCTGATTATAGAGGCCCGATTGCCATTCGAGGATTAGTCAGCGATTCAGAGGTGAAGATCATTTCTACTGGCGGCCAACTCGTTTGGAACGGCGTTTCTGCTGGTGGAACCTGCCTTTGGAACGGTCTCGCGAACAATGGGAAACGTGTTGCCAGTGGTGTTTATCATGTCGTTGCAAACACTCCAGAAGGCAACAAGGCTATTGTGACGCGCATCGTTATCGTGAGATAGTTCAAAACGAGGGCAGCCTAATTGGCCAATTAGGCGTTCTTAGTTAACGAATTAGACGTGCTTAGTTTGCAAACTAGGCACGTCTAATTTTAATACTTGACTCGTTATGTTTGCAGAGTCCTACAGTTGCAACTTTTCAATCTTCATTTCGCCACAGTTCTCGATGATGCCGACGAGTTCCTTGAACTCTGGGGTTGCAGCGTGTTTTGCAAGGGCTTCTTCGCTTTCCCAGGTTTCGCAAAACATAAAGATGTCCTTGCGAGTCGCACTTTCGAACACGTCGTAAGAAACCATACCTTCGTGCTTCTGCGTCTTTGCGGTTAGCAGAATGGCTGCTTCAAGGGCTTCGTTGTACTTGCCCTTCTTGGCTTGGAAGAAACAATTAAGTCTGATCATAATGCTTTTTCTTTAGTTATTTGGGGTTAAACATACTATCTGTTTTGCTGCTCTGACTGGTGCTCCCGGTTCTCCAAGAATGGCGGCCATGCGTTCGTAACCTTGCAACTGGGCTTCTCTGGCAGGGTTTCCAGGCAAAATAGAAGCGAGATGTTGGCGGACATTCTTGGGTGTCATTTGTTCTGCAACAAGTTCTGGGACGACTCCTTCCCCTGCAATCAGGTTGACGAGGGATATGAAGGGAATCTTCAGAAAGAGCCGTCTTGCAAAAGATGCCAGCTTGCCTGCCTTCATATAGTAGCAGACAACTTGCGGCACTCGCAGCAGAGCCGTTTCGAGCGTAGCAGTTCCGCTGGTGACAAGGGCTGCCGTACTGTGTTGCAAGAGCCTGTAAGTCTGGTCGCGAACTATGCTTATCTCGAGTCCCTTAGCACACTCTTCATAGAATTCATCCTCGAGACCTGGAGCTGCGGCAAGAACCAACTGAAAGTCCTTGCTGTAGGGCTCTGCCGCTTCAACCATTCTACGGAGATTGTCGCGGACTTCCTGCTTTCTGCTTCCTGCAAGAAGGGCGATGATGGGACGCTCGTCAAGATTGTTCTCCTGCCTGAAAGCATCGGCATTTGCAGGGTGTTCCTTGAGGTAAGCATCCACTTCGTCGACAGTCGGATTGCCTACATAATATATAGGATAATGGTGCTTGCGTTCGTAGAAATCCTTCTCGAAAGGCAGGATCGAAAAGAGCCGGTCGATGTCGCGCTTTATGTTGTGGATGCGATGTTCCTTCCAGGCCCAGATCTTTGGGGCGATATAATAGAAGACGGGTATCGAGCTGTGCTGCTTGATGAAGTGTGCTATCTGGAGGTTGAAGCCAGGATAATCGACCAGAATAAGCACGTTTGGCTGCCACTCGAGAATGTCTTCGCGGCATCGTTTCATACCTCGAAGTATTGTTCGTAAGTGCCTGATAACCGGCAAGAAACCCATATAGGCGAGGTCGCGATAGTGCTGGACGAGCTCTGCACCTTGTGCCTTCATCATGTCTCCACCAAAGCAACGGAACTGAGCCTGGGCATCTTCCTGCTTGATGGCGGCAATCAAATGGCTGGCATGAACGTCCCCACTTGCTTCACCTGCTATGAGATAATACTTCATTTCTGTAAAGATTTTAGCTCGTCAAACAGGCTATAAGCGGTCATATCGAGCTGTACTGGGGTGATGGATGCAAAGCCGTGATCGAGCGCCCAATAGTCCGTATCGGCAGCTTCAGGCTCGAGGTTCTGGAAATATCCCGTCAGACGATAGGCTCCTTCGCCAACCTTCATCATCTCCTTCATCCACATTCCACGGCCTATTCGGCAGACTCTTGTGCCTTTCAGGACAGGCACTTCGGGGAAGTTGACGTTGAGCAGGACATCGTTTGGAAGGCCGTGTTCGAGGACGAATCGAGCTGTGGAGAGGATGACCTCTTCGTAAGGTCTGAAATCACATTGCTGGCTTCTGGTCCGAAGACTGAAAGCGATGGATGGGATCTGCTTCATGCACGACTCCATGACTGCTCCGACTGTGCCACTGTAATGTATGCTGCAAGATGCGTTGTCACCATGATTGATGCCGCTCACAACGAGGTCAGGCCTTCTGGTCAACAGTCCGTCCAGAGCCAACTTGACGCAATCTGTGGGAGTTCCGCTGCAATGGTAGACCTTCAGGCCTTCCTCTTCCCTCAAGAGGGTTACGTAGAGGGTATCAATAGGCGAGATTCCACACGACGAACTGCTGCGAGGCCCGTCTGGAGCCACCACAATGACGTCGCCAAGGCGCTGCATGAGTCTGGTCAAGACCTGTATGCCTTGAGCTTCCACACCATCGTCGTTCGAGATAAGTATCAAGGGTCGATTCGGCATAATTGCTTTTATTTTCTATGCAAAGATACATATTATAATTCAAAACTCAAAATCAAAAATTCAAAATTCTGCTGTCGCGAGAAAAATCTTCGCTGCCTGCCTGAAAAAACATGGTGTAGGTCGTTCGCAAACATATAGTGTTACGATGGCAATCGTATAGTGTTATGATCGCAAACATATAGTGTTACGATGGCAAACATCAAACGTGACATTTGGCAACTTCACTGCAGTCGTTTTTCGCGTTAAAGGGGATTGTGAGGGCTCACAACAGGGAAAGTTATCAACAAAAACGCTGACTTATCAACACTTTAAGCATTCTGCTTAAGGAAAATGGTGTGTTTCTCGAACTTTTGACGTATATTTGCAGGCATAAATATGACGACCGACTACCTACAACTGACAACAGACATTCATTCTGCAGACTGCAAACATCAGTCCGTTGACCGTTGTCTGTTGTCCGTTGTCAAATAAAAAGAAAGACAAATATGAGCAAAACAATCGCAATAGTAAACCAGAAAGGCGGCGTAGGCAAGACTACGACGAGCATGAACCTCGCTGCCTCACTCGCCACACTCGAAAAGAAAGTCCTCCTCATCGACGCAGATCCGCAAGCCAACGCTTCGAGCGGTATGGGCGTGGATGTCAGCAAGTTGGAGCACTCCATCTACAATGCTCTGCTCGGGCAGGTTGACATCAAGGACATCATTTATACGACAGACATCGACGGACTCGACATCGTGCCTTCGCACATCAACCTGGTCGGAGCCGAAATAGAACTGCTGAACTTCAAGAACCAGGAGCAGATGATGAGGAATCTGCTGCAGCCTATCGTCAAGGATTACGACTACATCCTCATCGATTGCAGTCCCAGCCTCGGCCTCATCACAGTCAACGCCTTGACCGCAGCCGATAGTGTCATCATCCCAGTCCAATGCGAGTACTTCGCTCTGGAAGGCATCAGCAAACTGCTCAACACCATAAAGATAGTCAAGACACGCATGAATCCTCGTCTCGAGATTGAAGGATTCCTCCTGACTATGTATGATAGTAGACTGAGATTGGCAAACCAAATCTACGAAGAGGTGAAACGTCACTTCCGCGAACTCGTCTTCAAGACGGTCATCCAGCGTAATGTGAAACTCAGCGAAGCACCCAGTCACGGCGTTCCCGCCATCCTCTACGATGCCGATGCAACAGGCTCGAAAGCCCATCTGGCACTCGCTCAGGAAATCATCGAAAAGAATAAAAAACAGAAATAACCGCAATATGGCAATCCGCAAAAAGTATCAAGGACAAGCTCTGGGCAGAGGCCTCGACGCCCTACTCCAGACAGAACTCATCCAGACAAACGGCTCGTCGAACCTCCAGGAAGTCAGGATGGACGACATTCAGCCGAATCCCAACCAGCCTCGACGAGAGTTCGACGACGACTCGCTGCAGGAACTTGCCAACTCCATCCGCCAGATCGGCCTCGTGCAACCCATCACACTTCGTGACATGGGCGACGGAACCTACACCATCATCGCAGGTGAAAGGCGCTGGAGGGCAAGCCAAAGAGTCGGCCTCGTCACCATTCCCGCCTACATCAGAACGGTTGACGACGAAAACATGCTGGAAATGGCACTCGTCGAGAACATCCAACGCGAAGACCTCAACGCGATAGAAGTGGCCTTGGCCTATCAGAACCTTATCGAAGGACACAACCTCACCCAAGACCAACTCAGCGAAAAAGTGGGCAAGAACCGTGCCACCATCGCCAACTACCTTCGCCTCCTGAAACTCCCAGCCAGCGTGCAAGTAGCGCTTCGGAACAAGGAAATCGACATGGGACATGCCCGTGCCCTGCTTTCCGTCTCCGATCCGAAGGCACAGCTCAAGGTCTTCTCCGAAATGAAGAAAGGCCGTCTCAGCGTTCGCCAAATAGAGAATATGGCAAAGCAGCTCAGCGAAGGCGGCTCCGTCAAGACCAAAACTGGCACTCGCATCCGCCAGAAAGGCTCCAACCTCAGTGCCGACTACAACCTCCTTCGCGAAGGACTGAGGAAAATCTTCAAGACGAAAGTGGAGATGACCTGTTCCGAGAGCGGCAAAGGCAAGATCAGCATCCCCTTCGCCAACGAGACAGAACTGGAGCGCATCATTGAAATGTTCGACAAACTCCGCAACTGATGAAACTCGGACGACACACTCTCCCACTCCTTGCAGCCTTGCTCTTCTGGCTCGGCTCCACTCCTGTCCTCCTAGCGCAGGAAGAGGAAAGTGTGCTCGTACCTGACTCCGTCGAAGCACTCGTCGAGGCTTTGAATGCCGACTCCCTCGCCATCGATACTGCCTCGCTCCTCACTATCAGCGACAACCTGCTGAGAAACATACGGCCTCATCGCGACCTCAAGAACTTCAAACCCGATCCCATTCGGGCAATGTGGCTGGGGTTGGTCGTACCTGGAGCAGGTCAAATCTACAATCGCAAGTACTGGAAATTGCCCATTGTCTATGGCGGGTTCCTCGGTTGTGTGTATGCCCTCACCTGGAACGGGCAGATGCTCTCCGACTATTCGCAAGCCTTCTTGGACATCATGGATAGCGATCCGAACACCAAAAGTTACGAAAAGATGCTTCCGCCGAACTATAGCATCGTCGGAAAGGAAGAACGCTTCCAAGGCATTTTCAAGAGCAAGAAGGACACCTTCCGCAGGTTTCGAGACCTCAGCATATTCTCCTTTGCAGGCGTTTACCTGCTGTCCGTCATCGATGCCTATGTCGACGCGGAACTCTCGACATTCGACATCTCCAAAGACCTCAGCCTGGAAATACAACCGGCCTTCATCGAAACAGGGCGCTTCGACATGAATCATCGCAGCACTTCACCTGGCGTACAATGCGTCATTAACTTCTAAACGACAAAACAAAAGACATGAAAAGACTCAACATATCCCGTTTCCTCTTCTTCTTATTCCTTGCCCACACACCCGTACTCCCCTGTCTGGCTCAGGAAGAGGAATACATAGAAGACGAAATCACCGAATTGCCAGAAGGCATGCAACCGCAGGAAATCGACAGCTTGCTGTGGGACTGGAAGACTCGCAACTTCCTCTCCTTCGACGAAGCCTGCGAAACGACTGGCGAGAACCCTGTCTTCGATGCCGAAACATACACTCATCGGCTCAGCAGATTGCCTAATGTCATCAGCATGCCATACAACAATGTCGTGCAGAAGTACATTGACATCTATAGCGGACGACTGCGCAACTCTGTCGCCATACTGTTGGGTGCGAGCAACTTCTACAACCCCATCTTCGAGGAAGCGCTCGAGAGCTACCAGATGCCGCTTGAGCTGAAGTACCTGCCCATCATCGAGAGCGCGCTCAATCCTACAGCCGTCAGCCGAGCCGGGGCAGTCGGATTGTGGCAATTCATGATAACGACAGGCAAGCAATACGGCCTCGAGGTGACCAGTCTGATTGACGAGCGCCGCGACCCCATCAAGGCCAGTTATGCTGCAGCCCGCTATTTGCGGGACCTTTATGGCATCTTCGGCGATTGGACTCTCGCCATTGCCAGCTACAATTGCGGTCCCAACAATGTCACCAAAGCCATAAAGAGGGCTGGAGGCGTCAAGGACTATTGGACGATTTACCCCTATCTTCCTGCCGAGACACGAGGCTATGTTCCTGCTTTCATCGCAGCAAACTACATCATGAACTACTATTGCGACCACAATATCTGCCCCGTCAATACCACACTTCCGCAGGGAACCGACACAATACAGGTCAGCAGGAATGTCCGCATGGAACGCATCTCCGAACTTTGCGGCATCGAGCAGGAGGAACTCAGAAGGCTCAACCCGCAATATCGGACCACACTGATTCCTGGCGATTCGCACGCCTGCACCCTTCGAATGCCAACCACCGCCATCAATGCTTTCATTGAAGCTGGCGACTCCATCTACGTTCCTTTGGCAGAAGTGCAGACGGCCATTGACGTTCCCGTCGTGGAACAACCCCGTTCGAAAAGCAGCAAAAGCAAGCGAGGAGCCAAGTACGCAACTGTCCGCAGGGGCGACACCTTGGGCTCAATCGCAAGAAGAAACCGCACTACTGTTGCCAAACTGCGTCGCCTCAATGGCATGAGAGGCTCCACAGTCCGTGTCGGACAACGTATCAGAGTGAATTAAATAGGACTATGGAAGACATTAACCTTCGTGAAATGGAAGATGAGAAGATGGTTGCCGAAGCCTATCAACATTTGATAGACACTTATCTGGCATCCCATCATCGCAAGCACACCGAAATCATCGACAAGGCCTTCAACTTCGCAAAGGAAGCGCACAAAGGTGTCCGTCGACTTTCGGGCGAGCCATACATCATGCATCCCATTGCTGTGGCACAGATCGCCTGCGAGGACATCGGTTTGGGCAGCACAGGCATCTGCTCGGCGCTCCTGCACGATGTCGTCGAGGATACGGACTATACGGTCGAGGACATCGCCAACATCTTCGGCCCGAAGATAGCGCAAATCGTAGACGGACTGACCAAGATTTCTGGCGGCATCTTCGGCGACAAAGCGTCTGTCCAGGCGGAGTCTTTCAAGAAATTGCTGCTCACAATGAGCGAAGACATCCGAGTCATCCTCATCAAGATTTCCGACCGACTGCATAACATGCGAACCCTGGGCAGCCAACTGCCAGGCAAGCAGTACAAGATTGCCGGCGAGACGCTCTACATCTACGCTCCCCTCGCCCACCGGCTCGGCCTGAACAAAGTGAAGGAGGAACTGGAGGACCTCAGTTTCAGCTACGAGCACCCCGAGGAATACAAAGCCATCCAAGACCAGCTCGAGGGCATTCGCGAGCACCTGACAACCATCTTCGACCAGTTCACGGCCCCCATCAGGCAGGAACTCGACCGAGCAGGCATCAAGTACGAAATCAAGGCGCGCATCAAGAAGCCCTACAGCATCTGGTCGAAGATGCAGACGAAAAATGTCACCTTCGAGGAGGTCTACGACATCCTGGCCGTCCGCATCATTTTCGAAGTGTCGGAAGGCATGAACGAAACGGACGAATGCTTCAAGATATACAACATCGCCAGCACTATATACAAGCCCCATCCCGACCGCTTGCGCGACTGGGTGCACAACAAGAAGGCCAACGGCTACCAGGCGCTCCACTCCACACTCATGAGCAAGTCGGGCAAATGGGTTGAGGTGCAGATACGAAGCCGCCGCATGGACGACATCGCCGAGCACGGCTTTGCCGCCCATTGGAAATACAAGGAGGGCGACAAGACTTCGGAGGAGAGCGAGAACGAACTGGACAGATGGCTCTACCAAATCAAGGAAATCCTGGACGACCCACAGCCGAATGCCATCGATTTCCTCGACACCATCAAGCTCAACCTCTTCGCCAACGAGATTTTCGTCGTGACACCCAAGGGCGAGTTCAAGACCATGCCTGCAGGCTGTACCGTCCTCGACTTCGCTTTCAGCGTGCACACTTTCCTCGGCACCCATTGCATCGGAGCCAAGGTCAACCACAAGCTCGTCGGTATCAGCCACGTCCTCCAGAGCGGAGACCAGGTGGAAATCCTCACCTCGAAGAACCAGAAAGTCGAAAAAGGCTGGATAGACTATGCCACGACGGCAAAGGCAAAGGGCAAAATCGTAGCCATCCTCCGCAAGATGGAGCGCGAAAAACAGAAGATTGGCGAAGACATCCTGAACGAATTCCTCCAGAAGCACGAGAAAGAGGCCACCAGCGTCAACATCGCGAAACTGTGCCGCTTCCATGCTTTGGAGAGCCGCGAGGAACTGCTTTCCATGATAGGCTCGCAGACCATCACACTGGGCGAAGCCGACCTGAACGCCCTCAACGAAAAGATTCACAAGGAAAAGAAGTGGAGCAAGTACCTGACAATCTTCAAGAGACACAGGGACGAGGACGCTCCCTCGACGGAGGACAACCGGCAAGCCCCCACCAAAGAAGGTCTGGAGGGACTCCAAATCGACAAGAAGAAGCCCATCATCCTCAGCGAAGAGACCATCGACCGCTATGTCATGTGCGACCAGTGTCACCCCATCCCCGGGGACGATGTGCTCGGATACATCGACGATAACGGCCAGATTGTCATTCACAAGCGCCAATGCGACATTGCAAAACGGCTCAAGGCAACCGGAGGGAACCGGATTCTGGCAGCCACTTGGGACACACACGGCACACTCTCCTTCCCAGCCACTCTGCACATCGTCGGCTTCGACCGCGTAGGCGTCCTGCATCAAATAACGGGCATCCTGTCGCAGCAGCTCAATGTCAACATCCACAGCGTCCACATCGACACCAGCGACGGCCTCTTCACAGCCCAGATCCGGCTCGGCGTTCACGATGCCAAGGACATCCAGTCCATCTGCCACGACCTGAAGAAAATCGAGGAAGTCGAGGATGTGAGACGCTTCTAAGGGAAGCCCCCAATCTGCGAAACAACAAAAACCGCCCCGAAAAATCAGAGCGGCTCTGTGTCTTTTCTACAAATGTAGTTTTGTTAGAAGTAAAAAGGATTGAAGCGTAGGTTCATCATCTTGGTTTCCCACTATTCCCATTATTCCCATGATTCCCATTAAGATACCCCATCCCATGCTCTTCGCGCCAGTTGCGGCGAGCTGAAGACATCTGTTCCTTGATGCCGCCGTTTTCCAGGAAATCTTGCTTGTGTTTTTCCAGCAGCCTCCTCAACAGGAAATCTGCCTGATGAATCAACACCAGCGCAATGTTGGCAAGCGTGATATCATCGCGCAATTGGCAGACGCGGATATAATCGGCTGGAGACGAATGCTCCTTGCACCACTTCCTGGCATTCATGCATTGTTGGCTACGAACATCCCATTTCTCGTTGCCATGATTGCGAAGATAATCCTCGTAATCCTCTTGCAGTTCCTTGAGGCTTGCCTTTGCCACATTCACCAGTTTGATGCAAGCCTCCATCGAAGTTGTGCCCGTCTCGTTGCCCTCGGCTATGTTCTGCTTCCCCGAGCGGGCAGCCTGCACCATCTGGTCAACGGTGCGGTCGCCAATCTTCGGCAGATAATGCTCCACGAAATAGAGTGTGATGTCGTAGATGCACTCCGTCTTCTGGAAGGCGATAAGGTTCTTGTAATCGCCCTTGGGAGCAAGGAATTTGTCATTGTTTGACATGATGGGATTGATGGGAACTATAGGAATGACGGGAATCCTGCTGTGTTTGGGAATGAATTCATCGATGTATTTCTGCTGCAAATATACACATTATTATATTATGTTTTGCAAGAAGATAATGTATTTTTGATGTGACTTTGAAAAAAGTTGGCTTTTCATTCGTAAACCGCAATGTGAGTGCCGTATCTTTGTGCCAAAAATCGGGCGTGCTTTTTTGCGTGCTTTTGAGGGAAAAAATTTGCAGAAGTGAAAAAAATGTTGTACCTTTGTGGTGTTCTTACAAAAGAAAAACACTACTAACTTTAAAAACAAAAACCATGAAAAACCAAAGCAATCTTATCTCCGATTCATCCGAGGCGATGAACGAGATGCAGGACGCCATCTACCAGGTAGAGGCGTTCCTTAGCGAGAATTATCATCTGCGTCGTAACATCCTGAGTGGCAAGACGGAACTGGCTCTTGTTGGCGATGAACCGAAGTGGGAACCTCTTACGGCAGAACTCTTGAACTCCATTGTGCGAAAAGCCAAGAAGGCTAGCATCGGAGGCAAGAAGTCGCCAAGACAGGAGATTGAGGAGTACATCTGTTCCAACGATGTGCCTGCCTTCAATCCCATTCGCGACTATCTGGAGTCGCTTCCTGAATGGGACGGGAAGAATCATGTGGCCGATCTCTTTGGCCGCCTTCCTGGCATCACGACCGAGCAACTCTCGTGGTGCTCTGTCTGGCTGAGGTCGGTCGTTGCGCATTGGATGGGTATGGACCCTTTGCACGGAAACGAGTGTGTGCCCGTTCTCATCGGACCTCAAGGCTGCGGAAAGAGTACTTTTGCAGTCCGGCTGCTGCCCGAACATCTGCGTCCTTACTACCTCGACCACATCAACTTCGGCAACAAGTTCGACTGTGAGATGGCGCTCACCCACAACCTCATCGTCAACATCGACGAGTTCGCCAATATGGGACCTTCGCAACAAGCCAAACTCAAGCAGACGCTCTCGAAAGTGAAGGTTAACGGACGACCTATCTACGGAAAGTCGCAGGAAGACAGAGTCCGCTATGCAAGTTTCCTTGCTACGACCAACGACCCTCATCCTCTCTGCGATACGACAGGCAGTCGTCGTTATCTGTGTCTGAAAATCAAGAAAGGTTCGCTCATCGACAACCTCACGCCCATCAATCATGCCCAGCTTTATGCTCAGGTCTTGCATGAATTAAGGGAAGAAAAGGTGCCATATTGGTTCAGCAATGATGAGGTTGCTCGCATCCAAGCCGCCAATCTTCCATTCCTTAGAACCGATGATATGGAGGGAATCCTGCATCAATGTTTCCGTCTTCCAAACGGAGAAGAGGAAGGAACGTGGTTCACCTGCAAGCAGGTCAGCGAAGCGCTCATGAAGGTCTATCCCTCGATGAAAATGGGCAACGCCACCAACATCCGCATCGGCCAAACGCTGAAGTATCTGGGCTGCCAATCGAAACGCAACAAAATGGGGATGTTATACAACCTCGTAGAAATTGCAGCATAAAATGAAAAACACTCTACACTCTACACCAATGCCGTCTAAAGCACTGATATACAGACAAATACAATGGTGTAGAGTGGGTGTAGAGTGATGAAGAGCCTCTACACCCTGCTACTTGTTGAGAATCAGACAATTATGACCTGTTGGTGTAGAGTGTAGAGTGTTTTGCAAAAAACATTCTCTTTTTTTCTTCCTCAAGGAGGGTTTTCAAACGCAGGCAGCCGTGATGGCAAACGTGGCACTTTATGATTGCAAACGTGGCACGTGAAGTTGGCCAACGACACACGTGAAGTTTACATTTTAACTGTGTGACGTTTGAAAAATTTCCTAGAGAAGCTTGGGGAGAACAGACACAAGAGACTGGAACGCAGAGAAACGAAATCTAAAGGTCATCCTTAGATTATATCAAACCATTTCGTTAAGCTGCATTCGTAATTTACAAAAAACTACCCCGCTTCTGCGAAGCAAACAGGGAGGCACACTCATAGGAACAGGCGTGATTTGTTCTTTCTTTATGAGTCCGTTTATTTTACTTCTTCTTGATCGTAAACTCCACCTTTTGTATTCCGCGCTTATAAACATTGCAGAGG
>JAGCFN010000129.1 GCA_017650085.1 Bacteroidaceae bacterium
AGTCGCGATACTTCAGGAAAAGGACGAACCACTCGATGCCGTACCAGATGAAGAATGGCAGGTAGAGCAGCTCCCGTTGTTGGGCAGCGTGGATGAGTTCGTGGTTGAGTTCTGTCTTGTTGAGAGGTCTGATGGAAAAGATGAACCCAAACAGACAGATGGCCAGGAAGTCTTTGCCCAGCAGTATCTTCTTGACTAAGTAAACTTTATGCCGCTTGTTTTCCATCAGTTATGAGATGAATGAGAGGGTTTGTCTTGTTTTGTGTGCAAAGTTACGAATTCGCATGCAAAATACAAAAGAAAGGCCGAAGTTTTTCTGTCGTAAAAAAAAGGAAAGCCCTCCTGCTTGTTGCGGGAAGGCTTCCTTTATGTATGCGAGGTTGTTCTTATTCTGCTCCTGCAGCACCTAACTTTTTGACCTGTTCCGGGTTGAGTGGCTTGTCCCAGAAGCGTATCTCGGCTGTTTCGATGGCTTTCTCCTCGCCGTCGTTATCGGCAAAGAAGAGGGCTCCCTTCGTCAGTTTCCAATGCAGATTATAGGCGTTGTTGTGCTCGCAGGAGCTTACCAGAGTGCCGTCAACGTAAAGGCTTGCCCTGTTTGGCGCCTCTACGACGAAGACGATACGATACCATTGGTTGTTGTTGATTTGGCCGTTGTAGAAGAGCGAGCCACCCAGTCCCACCTTGTTTTGGTTGAAGAAGAGGCTGCCGTCCTTCTTGTTGTTGAGGTCATTTTGCAGGAGCGGCACGTAGGTCGAGAGGTCGGCTCCCTTCACGTCCCAAAGGATGGTGTAGGTTCCTATCTCGCTCGTGCTGAGGTTGGCGTTCATGAGCAGGCTGGAGCCGAAGGGAACGAGGATTGCGCCATTGCCTTCTGCAGGGCCTTCTGTTATCATGGACGAAGAGATGGGGTCGGCATAGACATACACACCACCTGAGCCGTCTGTAGCATGTGTTGTACTCAGCAAAGTGGCTGTACCTGTGCCTGCCAGCAGATTATTGGGATTGTCAAACGTCCAAACGCCCAGGGCTTCAGGAATGGTGACCTCGACAGGCTCGCCGCTTGTCTCAACCTTTCCCAGTTCAGCAACCTGAGTGGTCGTAAGCATCTTGTCCCAGAAACGCAGGTCGGCAATCTCAACCGTATGCTCTTCACCGTCTTGGTCTGCGAAGAAGAGAGCACCAGTGCTCAGCTGCCAGTTCAACTCGCTGGCAGATGCGCTTTGGCTGACAAGGGTGCCGTCTATGTAGAGCTTTGCCATGTTGTCGCGTACGGCAAAGACGATACGGTGCCATCCCGTCGAGGTAATCATGCCGTGGTAGCCCAAGTCGGCCACATTCTTGCCTATGGTGCCGTTATAGACGAAGAGGCTGCCGTCCTTTGTGTTGGTCAGGTCATTCTGGAAGAGAGAGGTGTAGCCACTTATCTGAGCCAGATGGATGTCCATGAGCCAAGTGTAGGTGTCGAGTTTGTTGGTGTTGATGTTTGTGCTCATCAGCAGGCTGGACCCTGCAGGCACAGTGGCGGCCCTGTTGCTCATCGACGGACCATCAACAGGGTTAATGTAGGCAAAGGCGGGTGCTTCGACTGGCTCAACGTTGCCAGCTCTGTGGAGAGCTCCCTGCAGAGTGGCTGTGCCAATGCTTTCCAGCAGGTTGTCAGGATTATCGAATGTCCACCAACCGACAGGATCTGGAATGGGAGCATCATCGGCAGGCGTAGTGAAGGTGGCTGTGAGAGGAACAGACTGGTTGTCCCACGAGTCGTAGGCAGTGACTTCAGCTGTGTATTTCGTGTCTGCTGTCAGACCTTCGATGGTGTAGGAGAGTGTCTGAGGCATGTCTGTCGTCAGGTAGAACTGCGAGAAGACGAAGGCGCTTTTTACCTCAGTTTCGCCCTGAAGGATGCGAACCTTATAGCGGAAGACGCATTCGTTGTCCGTTGCTTGAGGGAAGGTGACTTTCACCTCGTTTGGATAAACATTCAATGTCAGTTCTGCGCTCTTGTAAAAGGCAGGTGCAGGCAAGCCCGTTCGAAGGGGAACATTGTTTGGGTTGTCGTCTGCATCACGGATGTCTGCATATTGGAACATACTACCATCAAAGGGAGCTTTCAGAACCCAACGATGGTCAGGGTCGATCTCCACATTGCGATAGGTGTCGTAGCGACGTATCTCAATGTCGCCATTCTCTTGTTCCACGAGAATCATTCCTTCAGTCACATAGGCATAACTTTCGGGATGAATGCCTGCAGCAACTGCATTAGGGTTAATTTCCGAGTAGGTCGTGCTGGCTGTGTTGATGACAGTGTAGTAGTTGTTTCGTGTGCTGTTGGGGTTCGCACCTTGATGTATGCTGCGAGGGTCGCCGAGAGGATAGTGGCTGTGACCACAGAAGGCGACGACTTGCGGGTATTCGTTCAGGACGGGGTTCAGCAC
>JAGCFN010000130.1 GCA_017650085.1 Bacteroidaceae bacterium
GCACTCCATCCTGCAGAAAACATCGAGTTGCATTATGGCGATCGGCCCATTCCACATGAAATCGCGCTAAAGGTCGCACAAAGCCGTTGCGTTTGTATTTGTTGCCAGAAGAGCAATTATACAGTCGGTTTGACGACCGTCGTGGAGGCTCTTGCCCTAGGTCTTCCCATCCTTTGTACGCATAACCCGCAAATGCCGATTGACATTGAGGCGGAAGGTTGTGGCTTTTGGATTGAAGAGAAGGACGTCGAAGGTTGGAAAGAGAAACTCCGTTACATTGCCAATCACACGGAAGAAGCGCAAATGATGGGCAGGAAAGGACGTGCTTTGGCAGAACAATATTATAATGTAAGGCAATGTGGCAAGGAAGTGGCAAACATAATAATGAAATGGCAAAAACAAGTTTAAACTATGAAACATAAGTTCTTACTCGTTATTTTCGCTTTCCTTTGCATCGGCATGCTGTCTGTCGAGGCCAAGAAGAAAGAGAAGCGTCACATCGTTCGAATCGAGACAAATGTAGGCAACATTCGTGTCGCGCTTTCCGACGACACGCCTTTGCATCGTGACAACTTCCTTAAACTTGCTCGCGAAGGCTTCTACAACGGCACTCTTTTCCATAGATGCATCAAGGATTTAATGATTCAAGGAGGTGATCCGGACAGTCGGAATGCCGAACCTGGAAAGTTGCTTGGTGACGGAGGGCCAGGCTATACCATTCCTGCAGAATTCGATCTTCCCTATCTTTACCATTGGCGAGGCGCTCTGGCTGCAGCAAGGGAACCTGATGATGTCAACCCTGAGAAGGAGAGTAGCGGCAGTCAGTTCTACATAGTTTATGGCAAGAAACAAGCTGCGGCTGATATCAAGAAGGTTCGTGCCATGTTGGAGGAGAAGGGAATCGAGCTTACATCGCAAATGGTGGATGACTATTATATGCGAGGTGGCACTCCTCATCTCGACGGACAATATACCGTATTTGGCGAAGTCATTGAGGGAATGGAAGTTGTGAAAATCATTCAGGGGGTCAAGACAGACGAGAATGACCGTCCTTTGGAAGATGTTGTCATCAAAAAGATGGTGGTTGAAAAGTGATTGTGGTACAATTAGGGTAAATAGAGCACATTTCTACCGAAATGCTTTTCTCCGTCCAAAATATTTTCGTAACTTTGCACGCGATTAAAGAAAACGTAGCATAAAAATGAACAAAACATCCATTTTAGCGCTTGTTGTCGTTCCAATCCTTTTGGGTTCCTGTATCAAGGCAGAGCAGGAGAATACCGAGTGCGACATCGAGACAGTGTCTCTTCATCTTGATACCCCATCGGATTTCTTCTATCACGACTACGACACAATCCAAACTGTCATTTCGACTGACACGGATATCGTGTTTACAGTTCGCAGTTATGCCAGCGTGCAGCGCATTCCCACCACTCTTCGCATAACAGCAGGGGCAACTGTTTATGTTGTGGCGGAAGATGAAACGATTACGCCATTCCTGAATGGTTCGCTTGTGGATTACTCGAATGATAAGGTTCAGCGCTTTCTGGTCGTCTCAGAGAACAAGGTATGGAGTCGCAGATACAGTGTCTCTGTAGTTCGCGATGTGCCCAGCGAAGGCAATCTTTCCATGAATTTTGAGAATTATTACCTTGACCCGTCAGGCAAATACTACATTTGGGAGGCTCCAGAAGTCTTTACAGATGGAACGTGGAAGAATGGCAATCCAGGCTTCAAGATCAGTAAATCTTCGGCCAAACCTTTGGATTATCCCTCGACGCCAGTAGTTGGAGGCGGTCCTGACGGCAGTGATTGCCTCAAACTTGAGACGTGTGACACAGGTCCTTTTGGAAGGATAGCAAAGATGCTGATTGCTTCTGGAAGTATGTTCAACGGCGTCTTTGACGTAAGTAATGCCTTGAAAGATGCTCTGAAAGCGACACAATTCGGCACACCTTTTACTCATAAGCCTGTACTTATGCGTGTTTGGCTTCGTTACGAGCCAGGAGCTTCTTTCCAAGATCGCGAGGGAAATAAGGTGGAAGGTGTCATCGACGAGCCCGATGCTTATGTTGTTTTGTACCGAAACGAAGATGCAGAAGGCAACAAGGTGCAGCTTGACGGAAACGATGTCCTGTCGAGTCCTTACATAGTTGGCTTGGGACGTCTTCCTCATCATTATAATGATGATGGGAGCGACAAACTTTCCAACAATCCGATTCACGGCGTGACAAACGAATGGCAGGAAGTGACGATTCCTGTTGAGTATCGTGCCGAACTGGATGCTGATGAGTTGGCCGACAAAGGTTACAGTCTCATAATCGGCTTTGCCAGCAGTTGGGGAGGCGCATATTTCAAGGGAGCTATTGGCAGCAAGCTCCTTGTCGACAACGCACAACTATTTTGTGAATAAAACATCAAAGACATGAAACGCATCATATATCTAACCATTTCACTCCTTTTCATAGCATTATCCGTCCAAGCTCAAGAGGAGAGCTCTTTCGAGAAGTGGGGGCCTACAACAGGTCTCAAAGGCGGAGGCTTCATCGCTCGCGTAGGTTATGTCATCGGAGGAACAACTCCATTGCCCTTGCCAGCTGAGGTCAGGAAGATAAATGGCTTTAGTCCGAGAGGCGGAATAAGCCTTGGAATAGACGGATACAAGATGTTCACCAAACGTTGGGGCGTGTCTGCAGGAGCTCATTTCTTCTGGGAAGGGTTCCATACGGAAGCCGACGTCAAGAATTATTATGTTTGGCTTGAGCAAGAAGGGGAAATCACGAAAGGTTATTTCACAGGCACTAACATCACCAATACAGAGATGTGGGGCGTGACTCTGCCTTTGCTCGCAACTTTCCGAATGAGTCCTAGGTGGAACGTGAGTGCAGGTCCGTACCTTAGTCTCTACTTCCATCAGACCTTTGGTGGCGAGGTTTATGATAATGAGGACGGTGTGGGTTATCTTCGCGAAGACTCTCCTGTTGGCTCAAAGATATTGATGACCAGAGAGAATCCTACAACCTATCCTGACGACTTCCCAGAAAAGATGCAACCCGTTGCCCTTGGTATAGAGATAGCGTTCGACTGGAAAGCGATGAAACATCTGAACGTCTTTGGTCTTCTCGACTGGGGTATGACTGACATTTGGGACCGCAACTTCGAGGCCATCACCTTTAAGATGTACCCCATTTACGCGACTCTTGGCGTAGCTTACCGTTATTAAAAAACTGGCTTCTCTGCCTGACTTAATGAAGTAGGTTAGGGAAGATTGAAAACATCACACGTGAAGAATGGAAACGTCACGTGTGAAAATGCCAAACGTCACGTTTGATGTTGGCGATTATCACGTGTGACGTTTTCGATGTTAACGTGCCAAGTTTCTTTTGTTGACTTGTGTCGAGGGGAAACGTCAGTATTTCTTTACCGGATCGCAGGTGAGGTCGACACCTAACTTCTTGAATATCTTGCGGTCAACTTCCCCTAGCATAATGGTGGTGTGTGCTTGCAAACCGGCCAGGCTGGGCAGTTGAGCGAGGGCTCGACGGCAGTTCTCGTCCTGACGGCTCAGTACACTTAGCGCGACAAGGACTTCGTCTGTGTGCAGACGAGGGTTGTGTCCGCCCAGGTATTCTATCTTTGTGCGTTGGATAGGCTCGATGAAGTCTTGCGAGATGAGCTTGAGGTCATGGTCGATTCCTGCAAGGTGTTTGGTCGCGTTGAGCAATAGAGAAGAGGCCGTACCAAGCAGAGGAGACGAAGCTGCCGTGATGATTGTTCCGTCTTCGAGTTCGATTGCTGACGAAGGAACACCTGATTCTTCTAGACGACGGCGTGCTTCGACGGTTACTCGACGGTCGTCTGTACTGATTTTGGCTTGCTTGAGCAGCAGAGATATCTTGTTGACTTCCGAATCGTTGCAGGCTCCGTCGGCCATTTGGTTGAGGGCTGTGTAATAACGTCGGATGACTTCGTCCTTGCCTGCTTGCTGGCAAATCTCGTCGTCACAAATGCAGAATCCCACCATATTCACGCCCATATCTGTCGGCGACTTGTAGGGACAAGTGCCGTAGATGCCTTCGAAGAGGGTGTTGAGGACTGGGAATATTTCCACATCTCGGTTGTAGTTGATGGCGACTTTATTGTAGGCGTCCATGTGGAAGGGGTCGATCATGTTGACATCTCCCAAGTCGGCTGTTGCGGCTTCGTAGGCTATGTTGACAGGATGCTTGAGCGGCAAGTTCCAGACAGGGAAGGTTTCGAACTTCGCGTAACCTGCTTCGATGCCTCTTTTACGCTCGGCATAGAGTTGACTCAGACAGACGGCCATCTTTCCGCTGCCAGGACCAGGAGCTGTCACGATGACGAGCGGTTGGGTTGTTTCCACGTAATCGTTGCGGCCAAAGCCTTCGTCGGAGTTTATGAGCGCCACATTGTTGGGATAACCCTCAATATTATAATGGTAATAGGCGCGTATTCCGAGGTGTTCCAAACGACGTCGGTAGATGGCGGCACTGCTTTGTCCGTTGTAATGAGTGATAACGACGCCATTCACCATGAAACCTCTCTTCTGGAATTCTGAACGGAGGCGAAGCACATCTTCGTCATAGGTGATGCCCAAGTCCTGACGGACTTTGTTCTTCTCAATGTCGAGAGCACTTATGACAATCACAATCTCGGCCGACGAGCTTAACTGCTGGAACATCCGCAACTTGCTGTCAGGCTGGAATCCGGGCAACACTCTGCTTGCATGATGATCGTCGAAAAGTTTGCCTCCAAGCTCCAGATAAAGCTTTCCGGAGAACTGTGCGATACGCTCTTTGATGTGCTGCGACTGGATGGAAATGTATTTGTCGTTATCGAACCCGTACTTCATCTTATTACCTATTTCATTGTTCAAGTTGCAAAGGTACGAAAAAAAGTTCGGATTTTATCGTTCAGAGTTCAGAGTTTTTTGTAATTTTGTGCGAAAATGCGAGAGATTATGGTAAATGAGTTGATTCATAAGTATTGTCAGGGCAACGAGCCGTTGGAACAGATACTGCTTCGTCATAGTACGGATGTGGCTCGTCGTGCTCTGAAAATAGCAAAGGCGCATCCTGAACTGAAGGCAGACGAAACGCTTCTTTGGGAAGCGGCCATGCTCCACGATATCGGCATAGTCCGTGTTGATGCACCTTCCATATATTGCTATGGATCAGAGCCTTATATTCGTCACGGCATTCTTGGTGCAGAGATTCTCCGAGGCGAAGGGCTTCCCCTTCATGCCAGAATAGCGGAACGACACACGGGAACCGGACTCACGGCCTTCGAGATAGAACGGCAGAACCTGCCTCTCCCTCATCAGGACTTCACCCCGGAAAGTATCGAGGAGCAAATCATCTGCTATGCCGACAAGTTTTATTCCAAAACTCGACTCGACATAGAGAAGACTCCAGAGCAGGCAATCCGCAGTTTGGAGAAGTTCGGTGTCGACGGAATTGTCGTTTTTAAGGCTTGGATGGCACGCTTTGAGTGAAAAAATCATAATAAACAAAGGAAAAGACACGAAGTGTCAGAAAATAGTCTTACCTTTGCAAATTGCAATAACTATATAGCATTTGAAGGCAGGGTTATTATCTATACTGACGGCATGCTACGTTCTGGCAGCATTGGCGGCACGTCCTTCAGGAAGGCTTCCCTTCTTGAAGAGCGACGCCGATTCGCTGTTGGGGGATAGTATCCCCTTGCGTGCCTATACCATCTTGCCTGACACTTTGGAGCAAGACACCGTTCCTGTTGACACGACTCCCAAGAGCAAGAATGCCCTTGACATGCCCGTAAACTATTCGGCAGAAGACTCCATTACGTTCGATTACCTCAATTCGCGAGCTCATCTCTATGGCGCAAGTAAGGTCAAATACCAGAATCTCGAGCTCGAAGCAGACATTATAAACATTTCTATCGACAGCAGTCTGGTGCATGCCATCAGTCGAACCGACTCTTTGGGGAACGTTACGGGCAAGCCTATCTTCCGCCAAGGCACTGATGAATACGAGCCTGACAGCATCAGTTATAACTTCAAGTCGCGCAAAGCCTATATCTCCAACGTCTATACTCAGCAGGGAGAAGGATACATGAAGAGTCTGGATGCCAAGCGAGACAGCAGCGGAACGATGTATGTGAAGAAGGCGTTCTATTCGACCTGCGATGCCGAACATCCTCATTTCTACTTGAATATGACGCGAGCCAAAGTGCGTCCAGGCAAAGATGTCGTTTTCGGACCAACCTATCTGGTAGTGTGTGATGTGCCTTTACCTTTGGCTATTCCCTACGGATTCTTCCCCTTCAAGAGCAAGTACAGCAGCGGTTTCATCATGCCTAGCTATGGTGATGAGACAACACGAGGTTTTTACTTGCGCGAAGGAGGCTATTATTTTGCCTTCAACGACTTTGTTGATGCCAAGATTCTGGGTGATATCTATACGAAAGGTTCGTGGGCCCTGTCAGCACAGTCCACTTATAAAAAGCGATATCGATACAGCGGAAATCTCTACGTAAGCTACCAGCACACACAAACTGGCGAGAAGAATATGCCTGACTTCTCTGTCTCGAAAAGCTTCAAGGTAGCCTGGACTCACCGACAAGACCCGAAAGCCAACCCGACACAGAGTTTCTCGGCCAGCGTAAACTTCGCGACAAGCAGTTACGAGCGCAATAATCTCGTCAGCATGTACAATCCTGAAAGCTATACGCAAAGTGTCAGGACGAGCAGTATCAACTACAGTAAGACCTTCCCCAATATCGGTTTGACGCTGAGTGGCAACTTCAACCTTGCCCAACAGGTACAGGATAGCAGCCTTTCTGTCACGTTGCCCAACATGACTATCCAGCTCAACCGCTTCTATCCCTTCAAGCGCAAGAAGATGGCAGGCAAGGAGCGTTGGTACGAGAAGATAAGCATGAGCTATACAGGCACACTCACAAACAGCATCAACACCAAGGAGAATTTGCTCTTCAAGAGCAGTCTTATCAAGGACTGGCGAAATGGTATGCGTCATCAGATACCGATTAATGCCACCTTCCCGCTCTTCAATTATGTCAACATCACACCCAATTTCACCTTTACCGACCGTATGTATTCGAAGAAGGTCATGCAGTCGTGGGACGACGAGAGCAGAAGAGTGCAGCGAGACACCATTTATGGTTTCTACAATGTCTACAACTTTTCGCTGGGTTTGACTGCCAACACGAAGCTTTACGGCATGTATACTCCGCTGCCTTGGTTCGGCGGAAAGAAGATAAAGGCCATCCGACACATGATGACTCCCTCGTTGACCTTCAACTATGCACCTGATTTCAGCACTCCCAGATGGGGTTTCTACGACACATATATCCGTACAGATGCAAATGGTAATGTTTCGACGGTGAGCTATTCGCCGTTTGCCGGTTCTGCTTACGGCACGGCTCCCAGCGTTATGCAGGGTAGTGTCCAGTTCGACATCTCCAATAATCTCGAGATGAAATGGCGTACTGCTCGCGACTCGACGGGTGAGAAGAAGATCAGCCTCATTGATGAACTGGGCATGTCCATGAGTTATAATATGGCTGCGAAGAAGAAGCCTTGGAGCGACTTGAACATGCGTATCCGTTTGAAACTAACGAAGTCTTACACCTTCTCAATGAATGCGCAGTTCGCCACATATGCCTACGAGTTCGACAAGAACGGCAATGTCTTTGTGGGCGACCACACTGAATATGGCCGAGGACGCTTTGGCCGCTTCCAAGGCATGTCGCAAAATCTTCACTACACCTTCAACAACCAGACTATCAAGAAGTTGCTTGGCATAAGGGATAAACTGACAAGTCGCTTTTCGGGCAATACCAGTGAAGAAGATGAAGAAGACGAGTACGACGAGGATGAAGTGGATCCCACCATGCAAAACGTCGATCCTGACCGCAAGAAGGGTAGGGAGGCTGCAAAGAGGGACAAGCCGAGCGAGGTTGACGAGGACGGCTACTTGAAGTTCCAGATGCCTTGGAGTCTTACGGTCAGCTATAGTGTCTCGATGCGGGAAAACACTGCGGCGAAGATCAATCCCAAGCGAATGCGCTATCCCTACAGGTTCAATCAGACGCTCAACTTCTCCGGAAATGTCAGCATTGCTGAGGGTTGGAATGTCAATTTCTCGTCAGGTTATGACTTTAACTACAAGAAGTTGAGTATGACGGTTGTTTCTTTGGCTCGAGACCTCCATTGCTTCTCGATGTCGTGCAGTATGGTCATCACACCCTACACCAGTTTCAACTTCCTCTTTGCCTGCAAGGCCGGCACGTTGGCAGACGCCCTTCGATGGAAGAAGCAAAGCTCCTACAGCAGTAACGTAGAGTGGTATTGACGGATGCTTGCAGGAACGTTTGCAAACGTATAGTGTTATGATGGCAAACGTATAGTGTGACGATTGCGATTGTATAGTGTTACGTTTGCGATTTAACAGTGTGACGTTTTCGAGTTACCCCTGAATGATTGACTCGATATACGAGAGGACTTCCTCTTTCCCCTGTTTCGTTTCACTACTTGTGATGAAGTGTGGCGGCAGTTCTTCCCATTGTTTCGAGAGTTCGCTCAAGTAGTGCTTGATGTTTCCAGCCAGTTTTCCCTTCGAGAGCTTGTCGGCTTTCGTGAAGACGATACTGAAGGGAATGCCGTTCTCGCCAAGCCATTCGATGAACTCCATATCGATACGTTGGGGTTCATGACGAGCATCGATGAGAAGGAAGAGGTTCATCATTTGTTCTCGACGCAGGATATAACCCGTTATCATCCGTTGCAACTCGTCCCTTTGCTGCTGTCCTCTCTTGGCATAACCATAACCTGGAAGGTCCACGAGATACCACTCTTTATTAATAAGGAAGTGGTTGATGAGGATGGTTTTACCAGGTGTGGCAGACGTTTTGGCCAATCCTGCTCTGCCTGTCAGCATATTGATGAGGCTCGACTTGCCCACATTGCTTCGTCCTATAAAAGCGAATTCCGGCAATTCTCCTGCAGGACATTGGTCCACGCGGGCACTACTGATGGTATATTCGGCAGATTTGATGAGCATGGTCGAAACAGGTAAATGCCTTAGAAATTGTAGGTCAATCCCAGACTTAGCAACTCCTTGAACATCAGGTAGGTGCCGTCGTGATCCTTTCCTGAACGGTAATTCTTGTTGCTGTTATCGAAGCGCGGATAGAGATGAAGATTCGCGGTAATGAGTTTGGTGACCGTGAAGTTGATGTTGTTCTCCCATTCCCAGATGTGATAGTCAAAGTTGCTGAACCAATACATGCGGTTGTTCCAGACGATTTGCTTGCATATCTGCCACTTCGTGCTGAGCGTTATGTTGGGACCGAACGTGGTTTTCTGGTTCTTCCCCTCTGCTATGCCGAAGTTCTTGACGAGTTCATCATCGTTGACATACAGGATTTTCATGGCAAGAGGGGCTATGTTGAGCTGGCCCGTAAACTGCTGCTTCTTACCCCATTTGATTTCGTATTTCATACTGGGGGCAACTGTGATTTCCAAAGGAGAAAGGCATTTCGAGGTGATAATATCGGTGTTCCTCTGATAGTTGGGTGCAATCTGAGTCTGCAAGATGACCAAAAGAGAGTAGTACCAGTTTTTCCAAGCCTTGTAGCCGGCGTTGCCGGTATAGCGAAGCAAGTTGTGGCTTGGACGGAAAGTGCGGTTCTGGTCTGTCTCCGTCGTCTGGAAACCCAGCTGGGCATCCAGAGTGTTCTCCCAAGTTATCTTGCGTTGGTCGTTGTAGTTGGCACGCAAAGTCAGGTCGAAATTGCCGATCCAGTTGGTCTCACCACCTTTATACCAGTTGTCCGTGATAAAGTTTTGGGCGAATTGCAACGAGGTGGTACCAGAGTATTTCCAGAAGTTGGGACGACGGGTAACGACCTCTATCGCTTCGTCCACCTGTGGAGCAAGTGTGGCGGAAGCAACCTTGTCGGCCAGTTTGTCAGAGGTCTGCAGTCTGTCATTAATGTCGCTTCGGATGGCAGCCTGTCCCAAAATGTCACTCTCTGTGTATGTGACGAGTTGAGGTGTCCCGGCATAAAGCGAAGACAGCATTTTTCGTGCAGCGAAGAGGCGTTGCAACTGAGTGTCAGAGATGGATGTGTCCGTCTGACTCAGCATTTGATGTAACGAGGAACCATACAGGGCAGGCTTCGAAAGGAGCTGATAATAATAGGCATTAGGCGTGGAAGCTGTTGCGGAAATGTTCAGCGAGTCGCGTTCCTTAGCCAAAGTTTCGAGGGCTTTCATGTAGTTCCTCAGCAAGATAGAGGAGTCGGCAAGAGCTTCTGTTTCGTCCTTCGAGTTTGCGGCATAGCTGCTCCCCAATGCCACCAAACAGATAGTGAATAGTATTGTAAGTCGCTTCATTTGTTCTAATTTTGTGCAAAGATACGAATAAAAGAAGAATTAAGCGTGAAGAATGAAGATTTTTTTGTACTTTTGTACGCCTAAATTATTAAACACCTAACCTATATGGATAAAAATACAATTACAGGATTTATTCTTATTGCCCTTGTCGTAATCGGTTTCAGCTGGTACAGTCAGCCCAGCAAAGAAGAGTTGGAAGCGATGGCCAGACAGGACAGCATAGCTGCCGTGGAGCAGCAGAAACAGGCAGAAGCAGAGAAGCAGGTCGAAGAAGTTGTCGCTTCTCCGGCAACTCCAGACAGCAGTTCTCTCTTCTTCTCGCAGAGTAACGGAGAAGGAGAGCGTATTTTGCTTCAGAATAATAAGGTAAAGGTTGGCATCAACAGCAAGGGTGCTGTGGTGGAGGATGCTGAGATTATCGGATACAAGAGCCGTCGCAGGGATGGTGATGTTGTGATTCTCGGCAAAGAAGACGCTTCGATGAAGCTGACCTTGCCACTCAAGCAAGAGAACCTTTGCCTGACAGACCTCGTCTTCAACATAGCCGAAAAGACCGACTCAAGTGTTGTCTTCGTCGCTGAGCAGGAAGGAAAGCTGTTGCAGGTAAGCTATACGCTTCGTCCCAACGCCTATATGCTCGACATGGATATCGCGTCTCAGGGTCTGGAGGGAATGGCCATGCCTGGTGAAACGGCTCTGCTCCTCGATTGGAAGGCATCAGTTCTGCAACAAGAGAAGGGTAGGGACTTCGAGAACCGCTACAGTTCTCTTACCTACAAAAGGCAGGGCAAAGGCGTGAAGAAACTCAGCGAGATGAAGGACGACAGCAAGGAACCGGAGGAAGCTCTCGAGTGGATTGCCTTCAAGAACCAGTTCTTCAGCGCCGTCCTCATTGCGGATAAACCCATGACGAAGGCTTCTCTCTCCTCCACCCAAGCTGATGACAAAAATGCAGATTACCTGAAAGAGTATGAAGCATCGGCACAGATTCCGTTCGATGTGACAGGCAAGGAATCCACTCATTTGCAGATGTACCTTGGTCCGAACGACTTCCATATCCTCAAGGCACACAGCAAGATGACGGCTTATGGCGCAGATGCCGACCTCGACGAACTCGTCTATCTCGGTTGGTGGATATTCCGCTTCATCAATCGTTGGTCAATCCTTTATATCTTCGACTGGCTCAAGACAATGGGCCTGCCGATGGGTATCGTCCTTTTGCTCTTGACGATTATCATCAAGGTGCTTGTCTTCCCAACTCAGAAGAAGAGCTATCTCAGTAGCGCCAAAATGCGTGTCCTCAAGCCGAAGCTCGACGAGATAGGCAAGCAATATCCCAATCCCGACCAGGCTATGCAGAAGCAGCAGGCCATGATGCAGGTTTACAGTCAGTATGGCGTCAGTCCTATGGGCGGTTGTTTGCCTATGCTCATACAGATGCCTATCTGGATAGCGATGTTCAACTTCATTCCTAATGCCATCGATTTGCGTGGCGAGAGCTTCCTTTGGGCTAGCGACCTTAGTGCTTACGACGACCCAATCCGTTGGGGGACAAGTCTTCCGCTCATCGGCAACCACTTGAGTCTCTTCTGTATCCTCTTTAGTGCAACTAACCTTATCAACACTTGGATATCGATGAGGCAACAGCAAAACCAGTTCACAGGCGAGCAAGCACAGCAAATGAAGATTATGCAATGGATGATGTACCTGATGCCTCTGATGTTCTTCTTCTGGTTCAACAACTACTCGAGCGGTTTGAGCTACTTCTACTTCATATCCGGTCTGCTCAATATCGTAACGATGTGGTACCTGCGTTGGAAGACCGATGACAAGAAGTTGCTTGCCGGCCTTGAAGCTTATCACGAGCAACACAAGAACGATCCCAAGAAGGTGTCCGGTCTGCAGGCTCGCCTCGAGGCTTTGCAGAAGATGCAACAGGAACAAGCAAACCGTAGGAAATAAACGAACAAAACGGCAATGATGAAAAAGATACTAACGATTATGGCAGCGGCATTACTTTGTGCTGCATGTGGCACGCAAAAAGAAAGCGACAAGGTTAACATAGAAAAGCAAACCCTTCAGCTTGAAGGCGACCTCATGACGCCTGAGGCTCTTTGGGCAATGAGCCGTATAAGTGGCTATCAGGCCTCACCCGATGGAAAGCATATAGTCTTCCAGATGGGCTATTATAGTGTGGCTGAGAACAAGAGTCATCAAGTTCTTTGGATGATGAACGCTGATGGTAGCGAGCAAAAACAGCTGACAGAAGATGCCGAGAGCGAGACCGATGCACAATGGTTGGACAATGAAACCATCGCTTTCCTCAGGGAAGGAGAGGTTTGGAAGATGGGCTTGAATGGCAATGGACGCAAGCAATTGACCAAGACTGAAGGCAAGGTGGAGGGCTTTATGTTCTCTCCTGATGGTAAGAAGGCCATCCTCTTGAAGAGCATCGACTTTAATGAAATCATCCAGAAGAAGCCCGAAGACCTTCCTAAAACTACTGGCCTCGTGGTGAACGACTTGATGTATCGCCATTGGGACCACTATGTGGAGAGCATCCAGCACCCCTTCGTCATCGATTTCGAAACAGGTGAGGAGTTCGACATCCTCGAGGGAGAACCCTTCGAATGCCCCATGGAGCCCTTCGGCGGCATTGAGCAATTGGCTTGGAGCCCTGATTCAAAGTCTATTGCCTTTACTTGTCGCTGTAAGACCGGCTTGGAATATAGTATCTCGACCGATAGCGACATCTTCCTTTATGAAGTTGAAGCTCGCGACCTTAACAATATTGAGCACACAAAGAACCTGTGTAAGCAGTTCAGAGAGTTTGGTATACTTGGCTGCAATGAGATAGCTTATCATGGCGATGGAAAGCAGTTGAATCCCACCAAGACACTGAAAGATCAGGAAATCAACGTTAAGCATAAGGGTGAGAACGTGGGCTACGACCTCAATCCGAAGTTCTCGCCCGACGGACGCTACGTGGCTTGGCTCTCCATGGAGCGTGACGGCTACGAAGCCGATCGCCAGCGTCTTTGCATCTTTGACTTGAAGGAGAATACAAAGACCTATGTCACGGAAACCCTTGACTCGAGTGTTGATGACTATTGCTGGGCACCTGATTCGCGTACATTATATTTTATAGCGGTTTGGCACGCACAGGAGAACCTCTACAAGACAAACCTCGAGGGAGAAGTGAAGCAACTTTCCAACGACTGGGCCGACTTTGGTTCTTTGCAGATACTAAACGATAAGTCGCTTGTTGCGGAACGTCATAGCTTCACGGAACCTGCAGACCTCTATTTCGTTAACCCTGGCGACACGATTGCCGACACACAGATAAAGCAGATAACTGAAGTGAATAAAGACATCCTCGACCAGCTTGCAAAGCCCAGCATCGAACAGCGTTGGGTGAAGACCACCGACGGTCAGGAGATGCTGACGTGGGTTATCTTGCCTCCTCACTTTGATGCTTCAAAGAAATATCCCACGCTGCTCTTCTGCGAAGGCGGTCCTCAGAGTGCCGTCAGTCAGTTCTGGAGTTACCGTTGGAACTTTATGATTATGGCTTCGCAGGGTTATGTGGTGATTGCTCCGAATCGTCGTGGCGTTCCTGGCTTCGGGCAGGAATGGCTCGAGGAAATCAGCGGAGATTGGACAGGACAATGCATGAAGGACTATCTTTCTGCAATTGATGATGCCGTAGAGAACCTTCCGTATGTTGATAAGGACCGTTTGGGTGCCGTCGGAGCCTCGTTTGGTGGCTTCTCGGTTTACTATCTGGCTGGTCATCACGAAGGTCGCTTCAAGTGTTTCATCGCCCATGATGGCTCTTTCAACCTCGAGGCAATGTATACTGAGACTGAGGAAAACTGGTTCTCTAACTGGGAGTATGACGACGCTTACTGGAATAAAGACCAGACCGCTCGTGCCCGAAAGACCTACGAGAACAGTCCTCATCGCTTTGTTGACAAGTGGGATACGCCCATCCTCTGCATTCATGGCGAGAAGGATTACCGCATCTGTGCAACCCAAGGCATGAGTGCATTTAATGCTGCTAGAATGCGAGGAATCGAGGCTCAACTGCTCATCTTCCCCGACGAAAACCATTGGGTGCTCAAACCACAAAACGGAATCTTGTGGCAGCGGACTTATTTCGCTTGGCTCGACAAGTGGCTTAAGAAGTAGTTCGACCTTAGAAAATAACGAAATAACACAATAACAACATAATATGACACAAGCAATTCAAAAGACTTTGCGCGATAGTGCCGGTATGCGCTGGACCGCTCTTCTGCTCTTGGCTCTAGCCATGTTCTGCAGTTACATCTTCATGGACATCCTGTCTCCCATTAAGGACTTGATGCAAGAAACTCGTGGATGGGATTCCACAGCCTTTGGAACGATGCAAGGCTCCGAGGTGTTCCTGAACGTTTTTGCTTTCTTCCTCATCTTTGCAGGCATCATCCTCGACAAGATGGGTGTTCGTTTCACGATGGTTCTTTCTGCCGTCGTGATGCTCATAGGAGCCTGCATCAAGTGGTATGCTGTGGATGAGAGCTTCATTGGAAGCGAATTGGCAACTTGGTTCACCAATCATTTGAACTACATTCCTGTGTTTGAAGAACTTGGAGTATCGCCTTTCTATGAAGGGATGCCAGCTTCCGCCAAGTTTGCAGCCTGCGGTTTCATGATCTTCGGATGTGGTGTGGAGATGGCCGGCATTACCGTCAGTCGTGGTATCGTCAAGTGGTTCAAGGGAAGAGAAATGGCTTTGGCAATGGGTTCGGAGATGGCTCTTGCCCGTCTAGGTGTGGCAACTTGCATGATTTTCTCGCCCTTCTTTGCTCGTTTGGGTGGTCAAGTCAGTGTTTCTCGCTCGGTTGCCTTTGGCGTAGTGTTGATGTGCATTGCTCTCATCATGAGTATTGTTTACTTCTTTATGGATAGAAAACTTGACGCGCAGACTGGCGAGGCAGAGGAGAAGGACGACCCCTTCAAGATCAGCGACTTGGGACAAATCCTCACTTCGAGTGGTTTCTGGCTTGTTGCCCAGCTTTGCGTGCTCTACTACAGCGCAATCTTCCCCTTCCAGAAGTACGCCGTGAACATGCTCCAGTGCAA
>JAGCFN010000131.1 GCA_017650085.1 Bacteroidaceae bacterium
CAAGAAGCGTCCAAAGCGTGATGTGGGTGTATTGCTCGTCGGGTGTGAGGCGGCTGTCGCGGAGGTTGCTGCTCCATCCCACCTTGCCTACGATGAGCATGTCGGGGTCGTTCCAATGTCCGGGAGCGGCATATTCTGCCAAACCGGCCTGACGGCGGAAACCTATGTCGTACATTGAGCGCCAGGTATCTGTGATGTCACCTGTGGTGCGCCAACTGTTGGCATCTACAAAGCGACCCCATTCCCATACGTTAGCCATACCGTATTGGCATAGGCTGTAGAAGATGTCGCGAGGCTGATCGCGCAGGAATTTCTGCATGAGCAGGTAGGGACGTACATAGGAGGCAACACCTTTGTCCTTCTCTTTCGCATGTTCACGACCATAGCCGCACCAGTCATACTTCAGGTAGTCGATGCCCCAGCTATTGTAACTCTCGGCATCCTGCAGCTCGTGGTCGATACTTCCGAGGTATCCGCCACAGGTATAGTCGCCAGGAGATGAGTAGATGCCAAACTTCAGGCCGCGCTCGTGGAGCCAGTCGCCAAGGGCTTTCATCGATGGGAATTTGTCGTTCACGGCAATGGTCCCGTCGGCATTACGCTTTTCAGCTTCCCAACCGTCGTCGATATTCATGTAGCAATAGCCATAGTCGGCAAGTCCTTTGTCGAGGAGTGCTTGTGCAGAAGACATGACTTTCTCCTGCGACACGCTCAGTGCCCAACAGTTCCATGAATTCCAACCCATCGGGGGAGTGAGAGCTATCATGCGGTCGCCTACTTTCAAGGTGAACTTCTGTGAAGCCTTGCCTCTGGCGTTCTCTGCAACAACGGTGAAGGTATAGTCGCCAGGTCTGTCAATCTTTCCGCTGAGTACACCATCGGCTTCCTTGAGGTTGAGGCCTGCAGGCAGGTCAGCACAGGTGAATTTCATTGGGCGTTCTCCCGATACGGGGAAGCGGTAGATGACTGGTGAGCCTGGGCGAACGCCGAACAAAGGAGCGGCGTTGAATCGCGGAGTGGCTGGAGCTGCAGGCGTGAGGATGTATTTCAGGGGCAGACGACGTGTGATTGTCTTTCCAGTCTTCGAGTCAGTGTATTGTGTCGCAAGCACGCACACTTTCTTCTTGTCGTAGGGAACGGTGAGGCGTACGGGCTTGTTCTGCTTGATGCTCATCTTCTTTGAGAGCTTTGAGAGCACGGCTCCACTTTCGCGGTCGATAATGCTGACGTCGAGTTTGCCACTTTGAACGACGGGATATACGTTGTTCAATTCGATGTTGCAATGTGCGTTGCCGTCATTGACATCTGTGAAGTTCATCTTCAATCCGTCCAATGCACTTGGAACACGGATAGAGAGAGGACGGTCGAAGAGACCTCCAGGCTCGCCTGCGTTATAGACACGAATGGCGATGACGTTGTCCTGATCCCATCGGATGCCGCCTGTCTTGATGTCAACAGGATAGCTGCGAGGAACGCTCCAAGCAGACTTGTAGCCTCCTGCATCACCAGGCATGCCTCCAGTCTTGCCAATGAGTTTGCCGTTCAGGTAGCATTCGTCGGTATCGTCAGCCTTGGGCAGATCGAAGATGACAAACTTCTCTTGCTTAGCGCCCTTGAGCAGGCTGCTCGGAATGTTGAGGTGTACACGATACCAGCCATAGGCGTTGTTGATGGCATAGCCCTGGTCGTCCCAGTTCTTTGTCATGTCTATTTCGCCCCAAGCGGCATCATTGGTTTCGGGCTTTGCCCAACTCAGGTCGTCTCCCTTCTGGAAACGTGCCTTGCTAACGCTTACGTTTTGGGCTTCAACACAGATGCCCACAAAGGTCAAAAGGACCAGTAAAAAGTGTCTTTTCATCTTTATAATAATATATAAGGTTATAGTTGTTATTTAGTCAAAATTGTAGGGCGAAATTACTAAATATTTCCCATACTCACAAAGAAAACGCGATATTATTTCAGCAACTGGCGCTAGTTTGCCAATTAGCCACGCTTAGTTGCTAAACTAGACGTGCTTAGTTTGCCAACGTGGCACGTGATAATTGCAATCGTCACACTAGTAAATTGCAATCGTCACACGTGATGTTTGCCAACGACACTGCCTGTGTTTTTTCTCTTCCCCAAAAGAAATCCCCGACACACTATTCGAATGTCGGGGATGTCCTATGTTCTGTCAACTGACAGAGTAGGGGAGATGGAGTTTGTTAGTCGCTCCAAATGTCCCAAGCGTATTGTTCCTTAGTGAGTGCATCAGCGCCGTCAACGGGTTTCTCGGAGTTGATGATCAGGCTCTCTGCCAGCATGCTGACTACCTGAGCCTCTTCTATCTGCATTGCAGGTGCTATATATTTCATTGCTTTTATAATTAAGTGTTAGTAATTAATTATTCGGAAGAGTCCCTTCTCCCTCCCCCAGATAGGGGAGGGATGCGAGGGGACAATGTCTTTTTAGTAAAGCACCTTCTTGCCGTTAACGATATTGATGCCCTTCTGAACCTTGCTCAGGCGCTGGCCTGCGAGGTTGAAGATAGGACCGTTCTCGGCAGCCTTCTCCACGTTAGCGATGCCAGTAGCATCATCCACGTTGAAGAGGAAGCCCTTAACGTCGGAAGCAACTTCCAGATAAGCCTTGCCAGCGGCAATCTTGCCGGTTGTAGCCTGATAGAAGCCAATCTCTTCGCCTTCGGGCTTAGCAAGGATGTACTTGCCATCAGGTTCGAGGGGCTCGAGTGTGCCCTTCAGGTCGTTA
>JAGCFN010000132.1 GCA_017650085.1 Bacteroidaceae bacterium
AAAAAAGTTGCTCAAAAATTCGTAGACCGCAATGGAAATGTTGTAAATTTGCAGTGCAATTGAGACATGAAGTCTCTGGCATAGAAACTGGCCATTTCTCTGCCAGAGCTGACGCTCTGACATTCAATTGCGAGTCTGCTCACGCTCGGGATAGCTCAAATCCGGATTTGGCTCTCCTCTCGTTTAATCGCAGACTTGCTACCATGAAAAGAGAGGTGAGCTCTTAGCTGCAGACAAGGGCAAACGAGGCACAGCTAAAATGCAAACATCACACGTGAAAGTGGCCAATTTCACACGTGAAGTTCCGCGACTTGGCACGCCACGTTTACCTCTCGGAAACGGGATAACGAACCAAATTATTAACAAGGAGTAAAAATGGGAGTAAAACTGGAAGTAAAGCCAGCAAGCTGGCTGGGAGTTAAGCGCTAAAGTGCAGGACAATACCACAAGGGCCCAAACTATCGTCCATGAGCGAAGCTCTTTAACTTCCACGAGCAGAGCGAGTTAACTTCATCTTCAACTCCCCATTTAACTCCAACAAAAACACTTTGCTTTATGATCAATTACAGTATCGCAATCATGTCGTGCAAACCTGGCACGAAGAAGACGGAGCAGACTTACTCCACTAAGGCTTACGGTACCGCTCAGATTCACGAGAGCCTCGATCTGGACGACTTCTGCAAGCACATCGCCGACCACAACTCACCTTTCTCCAAGGGTACTGTGAAGGGCATCCTGACTGACGCCGTGGCTTGTCTGCGCGAGCAGCTTCTGGCCGGCAACAAGGTCGTTCTGGGCGACCTGGGCAGCTTCCATGTGGAACTCGCCTGCGAAGGTGCCGACACCACCGACGAGTTCAACGCTCAGAAGATTAAGGACGTCAATGTGCGCTGGACGCCCGGCCTGGAGTTCAAAAACCTCCGCAGCGTCGCCGAGTTCAACCTCGTACCCTCGCGCAAGGCTCAGGCCGAAGCCATCGAAGTCATCAGGAATGAGGAGACGATTCAGGGTTTGGAGTAAGGCCCCTACCCTCTAAACAAGGAAAAGCGGCTTTGATGGCCGCTTTTCTTTTAGGTGTTCTGCTGGACTGCCCTGACTTTGTCGAGACTGTTCCCACTCGGCAATAATCATGCAAGCCTGTTATTGCTCTCGCTCAATCACAGCCTTGAAGTAACCGACGCTTTCTGCTATGCCAATGAAGGGGTCGGACATGTCTTTCTCGTACTCCAGACTGAGTGAGCCTTTGTAGCCAACTTTGCGGAGCATCTTGACAAACAGGGGGAAGTCGATGATGCCGCGGCCCAACTCTATGGCATGACCTGCCTTTGTGGGCTCTGTGACGTCCTTCAGATGCACGTCGAACACTCTCTTTGCATAGCGCTTCAGGTCCTTGATGGAGTCTGCTCCATAGCGCAGGTTGTGCCCGATATCCAGACACATTCCTATGCGCGGGTCGCGGTCCTTGACATCTTCCCAGATGGAGGTTGCATCGGGATAGAGGGGCATGTCTGGTCCGTGCAGATGGATGGCATAGCGGATGCCAGTCTCCTTGACTTTCTGCTCCACATGGTCGAGCACTTCCTTGTTGGGAGAGGTATCGCCCCAGGTGCCTGGGACGCCTACTATGAGGTCCACTCCTACCCTCTGTGCATAGGCAAAGGCCTTATCCACTGCAGCCACATCTTTCATATATATAGGGCCTACGCCATAGCCTATGACGCCGTGTGCAGCCAGTTTCTCCTTGAATTTGGCTATCTGTTCTGCATTGGCATCGAGGGGCAGATGGAAGTCCTTGATGCAGAGGTAGTGGACATCAATCTTCTTCATGAAGGCCAGTGTGGTGTCGATGTCAAACTTGTTGAAGGTGTAGCCAGCCATGCCGATGTGGAAGGAAGCCCCCTCTAAATCTCCCCGAGGGGAGACTTTGATAGTTGAGTTACGGCCTTCAGCCTCCGAAGGGGTGTGACTTAAGAGTTCTGATGGGGCTGCCAGCAGTGCTGCACTGGCAAGACTGCTGCGAAGGAATGTTCTGCGTTTCATAGTTTTTCTTTTAAGGACAACCGACTATAGACTACAGACAACAGAATGAGGAAAGTTTATCCGATGTCCGTTGTCCGTTGTCCGTTGTCTATTGTCATAATTCATAATTTGTTCTACAAAAATACAAAAAAACTATGAACTATGAACTATGAATTGTGAATTATTTCGTATCTTTGCACAAAAAGAAGGCTATGAACACGCATAAAACCTATGTGGCCTATGATGCTACAGGCGTTCTCGACCATGAGAACAGCAACCTGAGGACCTTTCAGCAACTCCATGCCTGGCAGCGAATGCATCCAGACCGCTTCCGCTTCCTGAACATTGATGAAATCTACTTCTCGAGCGAGCATGATGACTTGGTGGACAGTACCGTGAAGACGCGTCTGATTGCCCTGATGGCTCAGGCTGACAACTTGCTAGTGCTGGTCTCTCCCGTCACAAATGTGGAGTCTCCCATGCTGAACTGGCAGATAAGCAGGGCCGTGAACCGTTTCCACTTGCCTGTCATCATAGCCTATGTGGGCAGAAATCAGCTTGAGGACAACGCAGTGGAGGAGAACTGGACTTGCCTGCCCAACAAGATTCGCAAGTACATAGGCAGAGACAGCGCCAGAATGTGCCACATCCCCCTGACGCAAGACAAGCTGGAACGCGCCCTGGGAACCTTCTCCGTAGGTGCCCAGACATATCCCTGGAACTCAACGACTATCTTCTAAATTAAGAATTAAGAGAGAAGAATTAAGAATGACATAATGTTTGCAAACAATTTTTCTTTTTTAATTTTCAATTCTTAATTAAAATAAGGCAATGAACGGACAATACATCGAACGCATTGAAATAGATGCCCTTTGGAATGGTCGCAAGCACATTCGCTGGGACCTTCAGCCCGGAGTGAACATCCTTTCGGGTGTCAATGGTGTGGGCAAAAGCACCATCCTGAACCGCGTCATCATGCACCTTCTGGACATCGACAGAGACACCCGCAAGAACGACGGCGTACACCTCACCTTCTTCCCCAACGAGGCAAAGTCCGTCGACTTCGAAGTCATCCGTTCGTTCGACAAGCCTATGCTCTCCTCCGAGATAATGAACAAACTGACTGACAACCAGATGCAGACAGAACTCGACCTGCACATCTATCACCTCGGACGCAAATGGCTCGACTATCAGGTGAACCTCTCGAACCGGATGGTGGAACTCTTTGCCAGCAACGACCCCCAGGCAGCAGAGAAAGTGCAGGAGTTGGCACAGGAGAAGACACACTTCCAGGACATCATCAACGACCTCTTCCACGAAACGGGAAAGACCATCCTTCGCGACAAGAACGAACTCTACTTCGACAGCTACGGCGAGACCATCTCGGCATACAAACTCTCGAGCGGCGAAAAGCAAATGCTCATCATCCTGCTCACCGTTCTGGTGCAGAACCGCAAGCCCTTCGTGCTCTTCATGGACGAGCCGGAAGTCAGCCTCCATGTCGAATGGCAAGAACGCCTGCTCGACCTTGTTGTGGACCTCAACCCCAATGCCCAGGTCATCCTCACGACACACTCTCCCGCCGTCATCATGAACGGATGGAGCGACAGGGTTACTGATGTGGATGACATTGAAGTCAATTCATAATCGCGAATTAACAAAGATGGCAAAACGTCTGCAGGAACATCTCAACTCCACCTACTTCGAACTCGCATCGAAGCTTCGGCCAAAGAATGCGGCAAGAAAAGTTGTGGCATACGTCGAGAGCTATGATGACGTCTTTTTCTGGCGTTCTGTCCTGCAGGACTTCGAGACCGACCGCATCAAGTTCGAAGTGATGCTGCCATCGCGTTACTCCCTTTGCAAAGGCAAGAAAGCGGCTTTGATGAACAAGCTCGGGCCATCACTGGGAGACTTCATGATAGCCTGCGTGGATGCCGACTACGACTACATTATGCAGGGAGCGACAGAGATTAGCCGGACACTCCTCTCCTCGCCTTTCATCATCCACACCTACGCCTATGCCATCGAGAACTACCAATGCTACGCTCCGGCTCTGCACACGGCTTGCGTGATGAGTACCCTAAACGACAGAGACATCATTTCGCTCGAAGCGTTCATGGAGGAGTACAGCAAGATTATCTGGCCGCTCTTCGTCTGGAGCATCTGGGCACACAAGAACGGACAGGCAAGCACTTACAGCATCACAGCCTTCTCGCAGACAGTCACCTTCCACGACATCAACCCCTATCACCCGGAGAATGCGCTCGAACACCTGCGTGATCGCGTCAACAAACAAATCGGTTGGCTGCAGAGAAAGTATCCGAAAGCAAAAGACAGCTACCTGAACCTCCGCAGGTCTCTGCAGGAAGAACTTGGCATCCGACCTGCCGAAACCTACTTGTACATTCAGGGACACGCACTCATGGAAGGTGTCGTCCTGCCACTTCTCAATCCTATCTGCAATATGCTCAGGAGGGAGAGGGAGAAAGAGATTCAGAAGCTTGCATTACATGGGCAACAGAAGCAGAACGAACTCTCGGGCTATCGGCACAGCCAGTCTGCCATCGACCTGATGCTCCGAAAGAGTGTCGAGTTCAAACAAAGCGCTCCATATCAACTACTTACTGCCGATATAGAGCGACTTATAGAGCATATCAACAAACGCCTTCCTGCTTGATGTACTGGTCGTAAAGCTCCTGCAACTGAGCTTTCTTTTCGCCTTCCTTCTGCTCAAAGTAGGTTCCACCATAGTAGAAGCAAGCAAAACCTCCAGAAACAACACCCCATCGGCAAGCTTCCTTCAAGTCGAATGTCTGTTGTCTGTTGTCCGTTGTCTGTTGTCCCTCAAACATTTGCCTTGCAAGCGAGCCGATGATGCCGCCTGCAAAGTTGTCGCCACAACCTGTACTGTCGCCTTTCCTGCCTGCTTTGATGGCCTTTCCAACGGCTTCGGAAACCGGCATAGTCTGCTCCTCGACATTGCCGAAGAGAGAACTCTCAGCCCATAGATAGATGTTTTGTGCCCCGTTTGTCACAACGACGGCTCCAGTTCCTTTCTCTCGGAAGAAAGCAAGGGCAGAGGGAATATCCTTGCATCCGCTAAGTCGGAGGGCTTCCTCGTGGTCAACAAGAAGCAGGTCAACGAAGCGATAACTCTCGTCGCTCTTACCCAAAGGCCAGCGCTCTCCTGGATTTTCCTTTTCGCTGAGGAAGTCGTAAACTGTGTTGACAACGGTGATGCGACCTTTCGCTTTGGCCTTTTTGAGCATTTCCGTCAGTCCCTGATGAATGCGAGGAACTAGAGCTGTACCGCCAAAGACACAGATTTCGGAGTCGTAGAAACTCTCGTCAACTTCGTCTGGAAGGTAATTCCACGAAGCGCCGATGGTATTCACGAAAGTCCGTTCACCGTGTCCATTATCGTAGTCAGGGTCGGAAAGGACAGATGTGGAAGCCGTTTCGCTACCCTTCTCGACGCGATAATGGCTGAAGTCGAGCCTTGTTTGCTGAAGCTTCTGCAAGAGTTTGTCAGCCACTTCGTCCTCACCTCGGCAGCCATAGAAACTGACAACACTCTCTTTATGAGCCAGTTGAGCTGCATTGATGAGCGCCACAACGCAAGGGCCTCCTATGTTTTCCTTGTCTGCATTCTCTCCTTGGGTTAGCGAAGGCAGGATTTCAGACACGAAAGGTTGTCCGGCATAGCGTTCCAACTCCTCCTCGAAGGTCAGCTTCCCTGGCTCCAGACCACCGTCTCCAGGCTTCTTGCTCAAGCACTTGCGAAAGGCTTCGGAGTTGAAATCTATGTGACCATAAATGCGGTCAACGAGACAACAACCTACTCCTGAGATTTGAATTCGCTTCATTTCATTACGCTTTAGACAACGGACAACAGACAACAGACAACGGATTTCGTTCCTGTTATTCCTGTTGTTTTCTTAAATATTGTATTAAATTATATATCCCACCCGAAAGTGAGAGAAGTTTGGATGTAAGTAATTCCCTTTCTTTACTTGTACAGACTTGAAAGTCTTCACATAAATAAAGCATACTTTTCACCTCAGAGCAACTGCCTTTCGCAACATTCAGGAAATATATGAATCTGGCATCTGTACCTGACTCGAATCCTTCTGCAATGTTATTCATAATAGAAACTGACGCACGTTGTATTTGGTCACGGAATCCGTAATCACGACAAGATGACATCATATTATAAATATCATTGACAAAGATTCTGGCATCTTGCCAAATCCTCAAATTCTCAACTCCCCTCTCTGCCATTTTCTGTTGTCTGTAGTCAGTTGTCTGTTGTCTGTTATAGGAACTTCGTGTAGTCCGAGCAGAGCAGGTGCAGGGGCTGCTCATCCTCTTCTATTTCGGGGAAGCGACCAACAGGGGCATAGAAGCGATTGTCCGTCGTGTCGTCATTACACTGGCTGACTTCACCCACCATCACTTTGCCCTTGCCTGGTTCGCCATAGAATCGATGATAGAGATACTGCTCCATGCAAATGCTCTGACCTGGTTTGAGGATAACCTTTCCACCTGGCTCCATTGTATGCTCTATGCCGTCTATGCGATAATGGACTGGCGTATCGGCAAACTGCTCGTCCTTATCGGCATTATAAAGCTCGATAACGAGGTTTCCGCCACCACGATTGATGATGTCCTCCATCTTGCTCCAATGGAAATGCATCGGCGTTTCCTGCAGTTCCTCTACTATCATAATCTTCTCGGCATAAGGTTTCTTGTCGACACCATACTTGCCATTCCTGATGGTGAAGAGGAAGAGGCCACAACGCTTGAAATCGCCTGAGCCAAAATCAGTTATGTCCCATCCGAGCATTCGCTCAACGATGTAATCCACTTTATAACGGTTTGCCTTCCAATCTGCAAGGCTCCATTCTGCCCATTCGGGTAGTACGAATTGACGCGAAGCCAGAAATTCCTTTGCTTCACGAATGATTTGATTGATTTCGCTACGTTTCATGATACTTTCTTATTTTCTTAATTTCTTATTTTCTCATTGCTCTCGAAGAGAAGGATGTGCTCGCTCACAACCTCCCGAGAAGCGTCTATCATGACTTGTTTCAGGGGCACATATTCTTCGTCAGGCTTCTGCGAGAGGCGTTCACGAATGCGCTTCATGATGCCTCGCTGAATGGCGGTTGCGACATTAATCTTGCAAATGCCGTTATGAATGCAGGCTTTGAAGTCCTCTATGCTCGTTCCGCTTCCTCCATGAAGCACGAGAGGCAGTCGATTTGCCTCGTGAATCTCGATAAGTCGCTGAATGTTAAGCTGTGGCGTATGCACATAATGTCCGTGAAGATTGCCGATAGCGATGGCAAGAGCATCTATTCCAGTTGCTTCGACGAAACGCTTCGACTCCTCAACATCCGTGAAGACATCGGCTGTATCGACGCCTGAGTTACCCACCTTTCCCAGTTCGGCTTCCACATCCACGCCAGCAGCTTTGGCAATTCGAGTGACTTCGCTCGTAATCCTGACATTCTCTTCGAAGGGAAGAGCCGCTCCGTCGAACATGACTGAGGTAAAGCCGAGACGAATCGCCCTGACGCAAGTCTCGAGGCTTTGGCCGTGATCGAGGTGAACGCAAACAGGTACGGAAGTCCTCTTGGCAGCCTCCAGGTAGAGCGGAGCCATCATTTCCATCGGTGCCTCAGGAAACTGAACCTCAGCAAGTTGCAGGATAATTGGGGAGCGCAACTCTTCGGCAGCCTCGATGGCTCCCATCACATTCTCGAGGCTAAGGCAGTTGAAAGCGCCAACTGCATAATGCCGTTCGTTAGCGTCCTTCAGTATCTCACTTAGGGTTACAAGCATAGTCGTCAGTCTTTATTTAGTTAGTTTTCGGCCTTAAAGTTACGATTTTTTATTTAAACTTCGTCTGAAAAATGCAAAAACTTTTCGAAGAGAAAAAACATCGGCAGTGAAGTTGCAAAACGTCACACTAGTAAATCGCAAACGTAACACTATACGATTGCAATCATAACACTATAAAAATGCAAACGTAAAACGTTATGTTTTGGATTTAACTATGCCTGCTTAGAGAATCAGGTTAGCCTCGATTGCAAAATAACTTTAAAATGGACTTTGATATTTGGCTATTCGAGCGCTTTTTCGTACCTTTGCAGAAATTTACACATAATATATAAATTATGAAAGCAAAGTATCTGAGCCTGCTCCTCGCAGCAACACTCATGGCCGGAACACCAACTCTGGCAAAGGAGAAACAGAACAAACCCAAGACGGAACAAACGAAGAAAGCCAAGAAGGGACTCTTCGGAAAGAAGAAAAAGGCTGCTCAGCCGGCACCAAAAGACTCTGCAAAAGTGGAGAAGCCAAGCATCGACCGCAAAGGCCTCTTCAATGTGACGAAGGTGAAGAACGAGTGGTTCTTCGAGATTCCAGACAGTCTGATAGGTCGCGAATTCCTGACTACTGTTCGTTATACCTCCACTCCATCAGGCATAGGCAAGTTTGGCGGCGAGCAAGTTAACCAGCAAACCGTCTACTTCCAGGTTGCTCCAGACGACCAGTTGCTGCTTCGCTCGCGTCTCTTCGTAAATGTCGCAGATACCACGCAGAACATCAACCGGGCCATCACAATCAGCAACGAGAACCCCATCATAGGCGCGTTCAAGGTGGAAAGCCACAAGAACAAACTCTATAAGATTAAGGTAAACCAGATCTTCAACGGGGATAATCCTGCTCTGGGACTGCCCAAGTCGGTCAAGGACGGCTTCTCGCTGCAAGGACTCGTCGGCGAGATGAGCTACATCGAGGACATCAAGTCGTTCCCCATGAACACGGAAGTCCGCACAGTCAAAACATATAATGGTGGCGGCACAAACAGAATGGCTGCAACAAGCCGAACCGGCAAAGCCACTTTCGGCCTGAATGTCAGCTTCGTACTCCTGCCCGAGAAGCCCATGATGAAGCGCTACTACGACCCTCGAGTAGGCTACTTCACAGACAGTTACACAAGCTACTCGGACGACCAGCAGAGGGTTGAGGGCAAGACCTTCGTGACGCGTTGGCGCCTGGAACCTCGTCCGGAAGATGTCGAGAAGATGAAGAGAGGCGAACTCGTCGAGCCCATCAAGCCCATCATCTATTACATCGACCCTGCTACCCCCAAGCAATGGAGGAAATACCTCATTATGGGTGTCAACGATTGGCAGAAAGCCTTTGAGAAAGCAGGCTTCAAGAACGCCATTATGGCAAAGGAATGGCCCGAGAATGACTCAACCATGAGCATGGAAGACGCTCGCTACAGTTGCATCCGTTACCTGGCAAGTCCCATCGAGAACGCTTATGGTCCGAACGTTCACGACCCCCGAAGTGGCGAGATTCTCGAGAGTCATATCTGCTGGTACCACAATGTCATGAGCCTCGTTCACAACTGGTATATGGTTCAATGCAGCTCTATCGACGAAGCGGCACAGAAGATGAACTACGACGAGGAACTGATGGGCCAGCTCATTCGCTTTGTGTCGAGCCACGAAGTGGGTCATACGCTTGGTCTCCGCCACAACTTTGGAAGCAGTTCCACCGTTCCTGTCGACTCTCTTCGAGACAAGGCTTGGGTGGAAGCAAACGGTCACACGCCCTCCATCATGGACTATGCCCGCTTCAATTATGTGGCTCAACCAGAAGACGGAATTGACCGCATCGGCATCTTCCCCCGCATAAACGACTACGATAAGTGGGCCATCCAATGGGGCTACACACCCATGCTCGGAGCGAAAGACGAGAATGAAGACCACAAGATGCTCGAACCCATGACCGTCAAGGCTCAGCAGAACAAGCGTCTCTGGTGGGGAGATGGAGAGAGCGAGCACAGAGATCCTCGTCGCCAGACTGAAGACCTCGGCAACGATCCCGTTAAGGCAAGCTATTATGGAATCCTGAACTTGAAGCGCGAGATTAAGGCTTTGCCCGAATGGACCGTGGATAACGACAAAGACCTCTACTGGAACGACATCAGTGTAATGTACGGGCACATACGCACACAATTCCTTCGTTATATGGGACATGTGGTTCGTAACATTGGCGGATATCAGATAAACTTCCAGCCTAAAGGTTCAAGCGAAGACGTATATGTGCCTCAGCCTCTCGACAAGCAGAAAGCTGCGCTCAACTTCATCAACGAGCAAGTCCTGACAGAACCCGTTTGGCTTCGCGACCTCAGCTATGCCCGTCGCCTTTGGGCCGACCCGCAAGCCATCACGAACAGTGTGGGCGAGAGTGTCGTAACGAACCTGATGAACAGACTCGAAGAGCTGAACGACCTCTACAAGCCTCAAGCTTACCTGGCCGACCTGACGAAGATGATTTTCACAGAACTCGACACGAACAAGAAAGTCTCGCCGTACAGAGTCGCCCTGCAGAACAATATGCTCATGCACTTGACCAGAGCTTACGGAAACGGCAACCAGGCAGTTCGTCCCGCAGTTCTCTATACGCTCCAACAGTTGGAGAAGAAGACGAAGGCAGCCAGCCAATCTGCTCCAGATGCAGAGAGCAAAGCCCATTGGGCAAGCCTCTACGACCAGATAGGCAGGCTCCTCAGTTGGAAGTAAGAGCCTAGGAATCAAAGATAATGCCGGACTTTCGAGTTCGGCATTATTTGTATTCAGTTCGTTCGCCTTAAGTTTTATGTGATTTCTCTTGCATGTAAGCACAGAAATGCGTATCTTTGCAAACAATAACACACAAAATGTGGAATAACTAAACACACAATGCTATGAAACGGACTGTAGTATTGATGGCGCTCATCTGCCTTGCTTCGCTTTCTGCGAACGCACAGATTTTCAAGAAACATTCCAGCGATGCCGACAAAACGGAGTCAAAGTTTGTTTGGCAAGCGGACTTGTATCTTCAAGATAAGTGGGGCGTAGGTTTTACTGTGAGAAAGGAGACCTCTCCCTATTTCGGCTGGAACCTCATCGGGGCTTCCTATATGTCCGGATGGTACAAGAATGAATGCCCGAAGAACTTCAGCATTATAAATGTCCGCCTAATGGGGTTGAGGTTCCAGATTCCCATTTATAAGAATCTGAAGTTCTATGCCGAGGGAACGCCGGGATATACGTACCTTTACCGGAGGACTAAGTACAGGGATTACAACTGGGGCTACTACGTCACCAAAATCAAAACGGATAAAAGCCATTGCCTCGGTATAGATTGTGGCGCTGGCTTTCAGGTACTCAAGAATGTTTCCATTGGTTACAACTACACGTTTCTGGCCACGTTCAATAGTGACTCGGATAAATACCACATTCATTGGGGGCGTATCTCCGTCTTATTCTGAGCGCGACGGGAAGACTTTGCCAGCCGTTTCAGCAAGGTTCACCAAGATAGTTTGAAAACAACGCTGGGGTAATTGCC
>JAGCFN010000133.1 GCA_017650085.1 Bacteroidaceae bacterium
CCTTCGACTCAATGCGGCTCGAGGTTTCAGAGCTCCCACAGTTAGCGAACTCTCTTCGAATGGCGTGCATGAAGGCAGCATCCAATACGAGTTGGGCAACGGAGGACTCAAGGCGGAAAAGAGCACGCAGATTGACTTGGGTATGGACTACACATCCCACTTCGTGAACCTTCAGGCATCGCTCTTCTGCAATTGGATTGACGACTATATTTTCTTGGCTCGTCTTCCCAACGAAACTGACGGCTATCGAACCTACCAATATCGTCAGGGAGATGCCAGGCTGATGGGTGGAGAGGTTTCAGTCGATGTCCATCCCTTCAATCCGCTCCACATCGAGAATGCTTTCAGCTATGTTCGAGGCCTTCAACTTCATCAGCCAGAAGAGAGCAAGAACTTGCCCATGATGCCAGCCCCAAGGTGGACTTGCGATGTGCGATACGAGTTCCCTGACTTCGCGAAAGGCCGTTGCCGTCGTACTTTCCTTGCTTTTGGTTCAGAGTGCAATCTCAAGCAAGACAAGTTCTACGCGCTCGACGGTACTGAGACGGCTACCCCAAGCTATACGCTCCTCAACCTCTCTGCAGGCATGGACTTGCACATCTTCGGCCACAACTGCATCGAGCTCACCTTCTCCTGCCAGAACCTCCTCGACAAAGTCTATCAGCCGCACCTTTCCAGACTGAAATATGTCGAGACTGACGCCATTTCAGGGAGGCAAGGCATCTCGGCTATGGGCAGGAACTTCTGCGTCAAAGTCAACATCCCCATCGACATTCATCTGAAGTAATGAAAAGAGGAAACCGCATATATATCGCCATCGACCTGAAGTCGTTCTACGCCAGTGTGGAATGTGTGGAACGAGGTCTCGACCCTCTTGCCGCAAACCTTGTTGTGGCAGACGAGAGCAGAACGGACAAGACGATATGTCTGGCGGTTTCCCCTTCACTGAAGAAACTCGGCATTCCAGGTCGTGCAAGGCTTTTCGAGGTCAAGCAAAAGGCTCGAGGCGTCGATTTCATCATTGCCACGCCCAGAATGGCGAAATACATTGAGGTGAGCTGCAAAATCTATGATATCTACCTGAAATACATCGCTCCGGAAGACATTCACGTTTATAGCATAGACGAGGTCTTTATGGATGTTACGGACTATCTTGCAACCTACAAGAAGACGGCTCACGAATTGGCCATAACCATGATTCGCGATGTCCTGAAACAAACCGGAATCACAGCTACTGCAGGCATTGGCACGAACATGTATCTCGCCAAGGTTGCGATGGATATCGTAGCGAAGAAGATGCCTGCTGATGAGGATGGCGTTCGCATTGCCGAGCTCGACGAAATGTCCTATCGGAAGCAACTCTGGAACCACTTCCCCATCACAGACTTCTGGCGTGTGGGACGAGGCACAGCGGAAAGACTCGCCAGGTACGGCCTCGACACAATGGGGAAGGTGGCTCGCCAATCCGTTGACAATGAGGAGCTTCTCTACAAACTCTTTGGCGTGAATGCTGAGCTCCTCATAGATCATGCTTGGGGATGGGAGCCATGCACCATCGACCTCGTCAAAGCATACCGGCCAGAGACGAATTCCATGAGTAGCGGACAAGTCCTGACAGAACCCTACACCTTCGAAAAGGCTAGAAATGTCGTCATGGAAATGGCAGATGCCATCAGTCTCGACCTTGTGGAAAAGCGCCTTGTCACCAATCAGCTTGTCCTGACCGTCAGTTACGACAGGGAGAACCTGACAAGGCCCGAAATCGCATCGATGTATCATGGGGAAGTCGTGCAGGACCATTACGGCAGACCTGTGCCAAAACACGCTCATGGAACGGCGAATCTGGGCAGTCACAGTTCCTCGAGCAAAGAAATCATCAATGCCGTTATCTCGTTGTATGACAGAATAGTTAACAGGGATTTGTTAATCCGTCGCTTGAACATATCAACGAATCACATCATTGCAGAAGGCAACGTACAAGAGACAACAGACAACGGCCCAACTCAGCTCGACCTTTTTACCGATTACGATGCCATCCGCAAAGAGAAGGAAAACAAGAAGAAAGAGCGGCGAATTCAGGAAGCTTTGCTCAAAATCAAGCACAAATTCGGCAAGAATGCCATCCTGAAGGGGACCAGCTATGCCGAAGGAGCAACGGCGCGAGAGAGAAACAAGCAAATAGGAGGACACAAAGCGTAGTTTATAGTTCATAGTTCATAATTCATAGTTCATAGTTCATAGTTATGAAAGCTTTCGACGATATCATCAGCCTGCCACACCATGTTTCAAAGAAACATCCTCAGATGTCCATGCTTCAGCGTGCTGCCCAATTCGCTCCCTTTGCAGCCCTGACAGGCCACGAAGAGGCCATCGAAGAAACGGCTCAGGAACACATGGAGGACTACAACACAGATTGATGTCCCCTTCACGAATTCCTACACGCAGATTATAATGTAAAATTCAAAGAATTTTAACATCTCGTTTAAAACGCCGTAGAGCGCAAGTTTTTGCCTTGGAGGTATAAATACGTCGAAGGGATTTGAAGCGATTCTGGGGCAAATCAGAGGGGTTTCAGAGAGGCTGTACGATTCTTGCCCGACCTCCCACCTCAGCCTCCACAATCAGGACAACTTAAAAAGCAGGAAAAACTGCTGAAATGCCATAACCTTCACAATTCACAATTCACAGTTTATTTTGGAGGTGTTGCACTCCTTC
>JAGCFN010000134.1 GCA_017650085.1 Bacteroidaceae bacterium
GCAATTAGCGAATTGCATCCGCAAGGCTGCCCAGATGGTGGAATTGGTAGACACGAGGGACTTAAAATCCCTTGGCCAGTGATGGCCGTACGGGTTCGATTCCCGTTCCGGGCACAAGCGAAGAGAAGAGCGCTCTCCCAATGGGAGGGTGCTTTTCTTGTATCAGTCGAAAAGTCCTTAATGACTTAATGACTGCATTTTCAGTCCATCCGTTGCTTTCCTCCAGGGGTGAACAAATCGTTCTCCCCCTTTGTCCTCCTTTGGCATGATCATATACAAAAATCCCCGCCACAGAAACCTGTAACGGGGATTTGTTGTTGGAGAGGATTGCGATTTACTTAATTTTGTTACTCTATCGCCACAATGCTTCCAAAGCCACTCCAAGGAGATTTTGCTTTGTAAGCACTCACAGAACCTGCAGGCACATGGAGCGTAGCGGAGGTAATGGGAGTCTCATTAAACGCATCATAAACTGTGCTGGGAACATTTTCTGCGTAACAATAGACATCTGTTAGGCTGCTGCAACCAGAATAATCCTTCCCTTTTCCCATATGCGTTACAATGTATAGCTACACTACTGAGTCCAGAATTCCCAACAGAAAGCATTGATTCTGGTGCTATGGTTCCAACTCCCACTCTTCCCAATGAATCTACTACAAGTTGTGCGTTGATGTTCGTGGCAGCAAATGCCAATACCATTGAGACAATAATCTTATTCATATTATATTCTATTATATATAAGTTAGTAATCTGCTGTGTATGAATATATGAATAAATTGTTCTCTCTATTTGTCTGCCGACTTTTTCTTTCCGTTTTCGATGTAAATTCTACCACTCGCCCCAGAGGAGAGTGCCGTCTTGGGCCTGGCCTTCTGCCTCGATGCTCAGGGTTGTCTGGCGAGAGTTGTTGTAGAATGTGACGTTTGCTTCGCCTTCTTCATTCAACTTGAGGTTTGGATTCCAATAAAGCGTCCTGCGATAGTCGGTCGGCTCTGGTGGTGTCTGCTGCGAATAGTCGGGACTGTAGAACTCTGCCGGGTAAGAGAAGCCTGGCAGATTGTAACAGCGGTCACGATACACAAGACGTCTGCTTTCATCGAAGTAATGGCCTATCATAATGCGTGTTTCCGGTCTGTTTGAGCCCCAATAACGGTAGCTTCCTTCAAGGCGAGGCTGATAGTCGGTATATACGACATACTTGTCTATCAGTCTTCGCACATCCTCGTTGGGGACGACATGAATAGTGTCACCAAAGTTTGTCCGACTTTCTCCCGGAGACAGTTCAAGGTCATCATTTACTGAATTCAGATATTTGGGATGGTACAGAGAATCTGGAGGGGTGCCTGCTTCCCAACGTGGGAATTGGAAACGGATACGGTCATCTCCACTTCCATCCTTTTCTTCGTCTGTTCCGTAATCATTCAGATAAACTCGAACCAATTCTTTCCTGATGTCCTTGTAATCAAATATCGGAATCCCTGCATCCTCTATTGTGTTCCATGCATCGTATGCATCTACGAGGAAAGCGGGGTTTGCCATGTCAAATCTCTTCAGACGGCTTCTGCGACGCGCCTTGACTTGGACTTCCCGCAAGGTTCTTGCAGAGTCTGCCAACAACTCGGACGGAACGTCGTACTCTGAAGCGACAGGCTTCGGCGGCAAGTGCGACTGATAAAAGCTGAAAGGCAATACGAAACGCGGATAAGGCCACGAAATGTATGCTCTGAAGTCTGACTCTCCCAGATTGAGTTTCCTGCTTATACGAGAGGAAAGGCCATCGTCATAGCCAGCCATCTGAATCCATGAGTAATCCTGTTCGTCCTTTTTATCTTTTCCCCATTTTGCAGAGTCGGCAACAGAGAGGAAGAGTATGCTGTTCCCATAGAATTTAGGGCACGGTATCTTGAATCTGTTTCCTACGAAAGGTTCTTCGCCTATGACAGTTTCATTGGTGTTCGTATGAATAAGTTCTGCGTGTATGCGCAAGCTGGACGTAATCTTTTTCCGCGCCATCTCCAAGAGCAGTTTGTAGTCACGCTTCTTTAAATTCAGAAGATCCAAGTCGTCACCGAACCCATTATAGGCTATCCTGTTCGGATTAAAGTAAATATACCCCACCAGGATGGGTGCCTTCTCGTCAGGTTGCGTCAGGTCCCATTCCCCATTTATTGCCATATCCCGCCAGACGAAACGGCGCCAGCCTTGCGTCATCATCAGCAAGTCCAGAGCCTGTCGATGTATCTCGTCATCACTCTCGAAGTACCAGCCGGGATTGGGGACGAAGCCCTTTATTTCAGAGGAGAGCAACATCTCCGTCATGATGTTCCCGCTGTCGAAGAGGGGGTCGGTTTGAGAGCCGTCGCGAACCGCAAGAGAGACAGGAACGTCTTGCCCACCACCATTTACCCTCAGTTCCACCTTCTCGTATGGATTGTACCTGTCTTTCAAGCCCACGACGGCAAGTGTCGGCTTTGACAGTTCCGGCTTGGTGACAAAGAAGAGACGGTCGGCAAAGACACGTCCCCGAGTGTCGAACACAGTTACCTGATGAATGCCTGCCGACAGGTCTTCCACTTTCAGCCTTTCCCCTTCGCTCAAAGCATGGAACTTCTCCAACTTCCCCTCGTGCATGATGGTCAGGGCAAGGCTGTCTGCATCGAGGCCTGCAGGACTTGTCTCGATGATGGTGCAGTCAGTCTCCTGCAGTACCCTTATGGCAACACCTTTCTCCTCCGGCTTCGGCAACTTGGCAGACACTTTCTCTCCGCTTGCTGCGACAAAGGTCACTTCGCTTTCCATCCCCTTTCCTGGTACGATGGAGAACACGCCTCGCCCCCGATTGATGGTCTTCGCCTGTTCGTTTCCAATGGTCAAGATGCCTTCCACCTGCTCGCCATCCGTCATGGCTGCTTCAAAGGCAACACGATTCTCCACACCAGCTATCAGGTTGCCGCCTTCGGGAAAGAGCGAGAGGTTGAGTTTGCGCTTGTCCGGATCGTCCCTGAACTCACGGCGCATCACACGCAAGGTCATGTCGCGAGTGTAGTCTCCTGGAGTGAGAGGTCTGTCATAGACAGGGAAGACACGACTGTAAAGCTTGTCGTAGTCGCGGAAATATTCGCGTTCCATCTTCTTGTCCCTGAACATGAAACTGTAGCTGCTGGGGTGTTCGTGCTCATGTTCTCCCCAGTTCAGTTGCCAGCGCGTATAAGCACGAAGTTCGTAGAAGCCGCTGTACTGAATCATATTGTTCAGGGCGAAGAAGCCGTTACCACGTCCTTTGCTCATCTCGACGAGCTTTCGCTCCACCAGGTATCCGTCGTTGTTCAGCAGTTCCACATAAAGCACACCACTAACCTCCGACGGCCTGTCGGTATTCGTTTGCCTCGTGTAGGCCGTGAACCAAATGGTGTCGCCCTGGAAATAGCAAGTGTTATCGAGATGGACATACACCTTTTCCTGAGGAATGGTTTTGCCGAAAGCGTCTTGCCTTGAGACAAACTTCTCAAATGCCGACTCCTGTGCAAAGGTGAAAATGGGCAGCATGAATGTGAAGATAGAGATTTTCATCGTTTAGTTAATGTTATCCGTTTGCAAAGATAGTGAATTATTCTGTTCTTTTTTACTTTATCAGGACCTTGACTTCGTCGAGCTCTTTCTCGCTCGGCATAGCTCAAACGAGTTTGGCTCTGCTCTCACTTAATCAAGACCTTCTGTCCGTTTTCGATGTAGATGCCTCGAAAAGGTTTGGCAGGAAGCAGAGAAGAAGTAGCGCGCGTTTCATCTTATTCGGTTATTCTTTGTACTGTTCCTGTTATGGTTCTACCACTATCACTTGTTAGAGTGTAACTAATTCTCTTGAGGACTGGCTTCCCTCCTATATTATCATAATCAACAAGAAAGCGTCTGCAAGAATTAGACCCCAGATTGAAAGGATACTCTGCAACCTCCCAAGTAGTTTCACCCTTGAACTGGGTTATCCGCAAAGTGCGACGATCGAAATATGCTGTGACTTTATAGTCTCCAAGCCAATGCTCTCTGTCATGTTCTGTCCATAAATACCTGTTTTTCTTCTTGACA
>JAGCFN010000135.1 GCA_017650085.1 Bacteroidaceae bacterium
AGATTGACCTTGTTGCCTGCCAGGAGCTGTTCCTTGAGGCAAGCGACTGCGTCAGTCAGGATGCCCTTCACGGTACCCTTCGAGAAGGGCGAGTTGTGGTCGGCGATGTGCTTGCAGAAGTCGTCCAGATCGAGGCTCTCGTGAATCTGAGCCGTACCGTAAGCCTTAGTGGAGTAAGTCTGCTCCGTCTTCTTCGTGCCAGGTTTGCACGACATGATTGCGATACTGTAGTTAATCATAAAGCAAAGTGTTTTTGTTGGAGTTAAAGTGGAAGTTAAAATGGAAGTTAAAGTGGGAGTTAAGCACTTCGTGCTGGACAATACCACAAGGGCCCAAAACTATCGTCCATGAGCGGAGCTCATTAACTTCCACGAACCGCCAGGTCGACGAAGTCAACGTAAGCGAGTTAACTTCATCTATAACTCCCCATTTTTACTCCTTGTTAATAATCAGGTTAATTCTCTCTAGTGTGTCGATTGCAATCGTCGCGTTTGAAGTTGGCCGATTTCAAGTGTGAAGTTTGCAAAGAACACGTGTGTCATCCGGTTTGACGTTGCAAATTTACAACACATGTATTGCGGTCTACGAATACTTTACCAACTTTTTTCGATTTTTTTCGAAGCGTGTCAAAGTGTCAAGTGTCAAAGTGTCATTTTCAATTTCGGTTGGGGGTGAGGGGGCATTTAGTAATAAATATATAATTATATATTTATTACTAAATGAGATGAATCTACACTTCTAAAACGTTTTTGACACTTTGACACTTGACACTTTGACACCCGACTGATTTTCCCTAACTATCTGTCTTTCAACACACATTATATTTTACCCTGAAAAAAGTGAGAAAAATCTTCATTATTTGCTTTGTCACGTCCAGGATATTTTGTAACTTCGCAACCGATATGCACATTACATTATTCTACATACTATGAAAGACACTGGCGAATATAACGCAACATTTTCCGACCTGTTCGAGAAGATTGAAAAGAGCCGAAAAGAGCAACCGTCGGCCGGCACAAAGTTCCGTCTGATGGGGCTTGCTGCTGACATCATGGAGATGGTCGACACGATGCAGCACGAGGTGCTCGATGTGGTAAGCCGTGAGGCTGTGCTTGAGGCTGATGCGGATATTGACTATACAGAACTCTCGGAGCGGCTGCTGATGTTGGAATTGCCCGAATCCGGGAGCGAGGATGCGATTGTCTGCGAACAGACGCAATTGGTCAACGAGGCGCTGGGGATGCTGAGCAGTGTTCTTCTGCAGATAGCCGACCAGTTGGAGCGCCGTCATAAGGATGAGGAGTACGCGCGCCTCTACGAGGCCGAGAAACGCCGCTATATGAACTCGGGCACAGCCCGCCGCTCGCGTCAGACCTTCGAGCAATGGAAAGAGTTCGAGAACTCCGGCAATCCTGCTCTGGAGAGTGTGGAAGACTACCGGATGGAGAAACTGCTGAAGATGTTCGAGAAGGGTGTGCTGGCTTCGCGTGTGGAGCACATCCAGAGGGCCAAGCGCTATCCTGGCGAAGTGGATTTCGACCAGCTGGACGACGATCACAAGATGAAGCATACGGCTCATCGCTACTACGCTGCGCTACGCAAGTTGGTTGATTTCAAGGACGGTTGTCTGGTGGTCGATCCGGTCCGGGTTGGCCGTCATTTCTATACTTCCCGTCATGAAGAGAATGCAAAGGCCAACCGCACAAGTTTCCTGAAGTACATGCACAAAGTGGAGCTGGCTCAGGAAGAGTATCGCCGCTTGCTGAGCACTCCGAATGAAGCCGAAGAAGTATGCCCTTTGCCCGATGTGTTGGCAACGGAGGAAGCGATGGAAATCCGGGAGAAACTGCGCGAAGCGGGTTTGGTGAACGAAGACTGGCAACCTGCCGACTTGAGCGGCTCTGAGCGCGGACTTGTGGCCAGAGCTGTCTGCGAACGTCTGGAAATCAACGAAGTGTGGCAAGTGTTCGGCCAGTTGTGGGGCGAAAAATCCGAAACGCTGCGAGGTTATTTCAACAAAGCACTCGGACAAAGGAAGACGCTTCTGTTCCAAGATAATTTGAAAAAGATATTGGGCTGATTATCAGCTGGATAACATAATCCGTACCTGCTACGCGTACCTACTACGTAGCAGGTTTTTTTTTGCCCTTTGCCGTACCTTTGTCACCAGAAAACGATGACGATGACGCTAACGATGACAAAAGTTAAGGTCAGGGTTAAGGTTATCGTTGAATTATTAACCCGAGCGAAGTGGGCTGAAGAAATCTCATGAGATAAGCTGGCCAGCGTTTCGAAGGCTTCTTCCTCACTAAACTCTAATTAAAATGAAAAAGATTCAAACAAACAAGAGAATGGTAACGCTGGATGGTATGATGACATTCGGCCAGTTGGAAAACGGACTCCGTATCGCAGACTTCGAGTGCTGCGAGGATGTGCAGATGGAGGCATACATTGCCAAATGCAAGGTGCAACGGATGCGCGACGGAAACGTCTATATCACGGAATTGCCCAAGCGCATACGCAACAAACCCATGTTCCGCGACGACTGCTGCTCGCTCACATTGGGGCACGACGGACGCTTCTACTTCGTCTTCTCGATGCCCGAAGAGCTGGTGGACGAACTGCCGCAGCAGCTCGTCCGCCAAGCCAGCGCCATCGCCCAGAAAGTGATTCGCGAACTCTTAACTCTAACCGCTAACCGCTAAACTCTTAACTCTAAAATGAGTGTACACATTATTTACTATAAGGATGGGGCGAAGATGATGCGCCCCGTCCTGACAAGAGAAGAGTATCTGAGTCTGCGTGATGGAGGTCAGCAGAAGGAAGTCCTGAAGGCTGTCCGCAGCGGAAATGCTCGCCAGAAGAACCGCCTGGTGCAGATGAACTATAGCTGCCTGCCGAACGAAGACGGCTCGCTGAAAGCCTCCAAAAGGATGAGCACGACCGTAGGAATGGATTTGGACTGGACCCCTTCCCCGCTTCCCCTTGAAGGGGAAGAGCAGATAGCTGCCAGAAAGGAGGAATGGCTGAGGATGGTTCCCGAACAGGTGCTGTCAAAGAAGGAGGAACTTGGATTGCTGATGCTGGAAAGGTCGGCCACGAAAGGCTATCACTTGGTCTTCCGCCGCCGCCCTGAACTCTCGCAGGAAGACAACCTGCGTTGGGCAGCCGGTCTGCTGGGCGTTGAGTTCGACGAAGGCGCAAAAGACATCACCAGAGTATTCTTCACTACGACAGAAGACGACCTCATCTATCTTTCAGATTCCCTCTTCGAGATAGAAGAGGTCGAGGAAGTAAAAGAGGAAGTAAAGACCGTGAACGGTCTGGTAGTTAAAAAGGAAGTTAAAGAGGACGATAGTCAAGTCAACTCTAAACTTTTATCTCTCAACTCTCAACTTCTCTATCACGGCATTCCCTACTCCCGGATTGTAGATGCCTGGTTGGAAGGCAAGAAGGTGAAGGAAGGCGACAGACACCGCACTTCGCTCTATCTGGCCGACCACCTTCGCTACATCACCGACAACGATGCTGCCCTCATCGAACAGATCTTGCGACAGACTCCTTTCGTGCAGGAGATTGTGCAGGAACGCGGCGAAAACGTGGCGCAGACGGTCAAGAGCGCGCAGAGCTACGACTTCTACAAGAACATCCCGAAGAAGATGCAGCAGGCTCTGAGAAGAGCAGGCGTGGACTGCGAAAGCGAAGAGGAAGACGAAAATCTCACCATAGGCGAAGACCCAGAAGACAATCAACACTCAATGACCAATGGTCAATGGAGGAAGATGCCTCAAGGTGTGAAAGACTCGATAGACGCAGTCGGCCCCTCCCTCGCAATGCCAGTTCTGACGGCCATCTGCCCCTGCATCGGAGCGTTGGCTACAGGCGTCGTTCTCGACGTTCACGGACAGAAGAAAGGCCTGAACCTCATCTCCTACATTGCTGGCGACTTCGCTAGCGGAAAAGGTGCGATAGACCCCGTGATAGAGGCCTGGATGAGCGAAGTGTCGGCTCTCGACAAGATGTATCAGATGCAGGAGGACGAGTGGCGGGCAAAGAAACGCGCAGCCAAGAACAAGAAGGAGCAGCCCGAAGAACCGAAGTTGCCCGTACGCTTCCTCACACTCAACAACACCGTTGCCAACCTCGCGGAGCGACTGGCGAACACGGAGGGGAAACACGCTTTCTCGTTTACTCCCGAAGCCGATACAGTTGCGCAGAAATGGAAATCCACCATGAGCGACTTCTCGGTGATGCTGCGCCAAAGCTACGACGGCACCAGGTACGACCGCGAGGCACGAAGTGCGGATGCAGTGAACGTCCACATCGAACAGCTGCTGTGGAACGTCACAATGTGCGGAACCCCCGATGCCCTCTATCGCGTGGTGAGCAACTACACCGACGGATTCCAGAGTCGTATTGCCCTAGCCCGTACTCCCGACAACACATTCTCTCCGCTCGAGGAAAAGCCTTATGTGCTGACTCCGCGCCAGACAGACCACATTCAGCAAGTGGCTCATCTGTTGCCCCTGATGCATGGTGAAGTGGTTCTGCCAAAACTTGAAAGGAATGGGCGTAAGTGGCTGGAAAGCATCCGTTTGGAGACGATGATGAACGACGACAAAGTGAGGGCGCGCCAGCGATTCCGCGTCTGCGTCACAGCGCAAAGAATGACCTGCTGTCTGATGCTCTGCAAGGTGTGCGAAACACTCATCCAGAAGCACGGCCTTAGTGGAGCGGAAGCGCGGTTGAAGCAATATCCCGATCTCTGGAAAGAGATGCTCCTGCAGGCTCAAACGCCGCAGATGATGAACGCTTACGATGTGATAGCCGATTCGCTTCTGGAGAACGCGCTCCACTTCTTCCGCGACCGCATCGAGAACGCTTTCAGCAGTCACGACTATATCGGCGACGCTGGTAGTGAAAGAGTGAGACGCGGTAAGAATGATTCCATCTATGAGCGTCTGGATATACAGTTCACCTTCGAGCAGGCAATGCAGCAATCAGTTGCAGTGAAGGGTGCTGGTGTGACTCATAACAGTGTAAAGCAAATGCTGAAAAACTGGAAGAATCAGCATCTCATTGCGATGGCTGAATCAGGAGAATACAGAAAAGTATCGTCCAAAGGTCATTAATGTCATTTGTCATTTAGTCAAAATGAAAATCGAAAACAATCAGGAGTGTTTCGTGCAGCTCTGGCTTCGGCTGGAGCACACGAGAAGGCTCCTCGAAGGAAGGTACAAACGCTTCTGCATCCGAAGTATCCTCAAATCGTGGTTCGGCCTGCGGGCAACCGACGACTTCATCTGGGAAGTCTGCTCAAGATGCAGTCAGGAAGGCTGGAACAACTTACCGCCGCCGATGCTCTGTCCGCGTCCGAATCGCGAAATGCTCCGAGCCCTCGTCTCAGTCGCCCTCGGCATCGGAATACGCAAAGTGCACCTTTCCGAACTCGACAAAGCCTACAGCATCGCGTTCCCCAACAGCACCCCGCTAAATGTGAGCAAAAAGAAACGAAAGTAAAAGAAAGCAGTCATCGGAAACGGTGGCTGCTTTAATTTTTCCGCCCCAATCCCTTGCTCATATTGATTTAATTCGTAACTTTGGGGCAGTTATTAACCATAAATCCAATAATAAGTGTTGTGTTAGTTGAAAAACAGCTATCTTTGTAATCACAAAATGAATAAACGGCTTAACTATGAAAATACAGAAATTAGCAATCCTCGCCCTTGCTTCCTTCGTAACGATAGCCTTACATGGACAATTGTTTCATCCTCTTGGGCTTGGAATTGAAGCGTCCAGGAATATGGTTGGGGAATGGTTTCAGCCACAAATGCATATTGAGGGCGACATCCTCTATGCTTGCACAAATCAAGGTCTGTACTCCAAGGATTTATCCAATGAAGGCAGCGAATGGCAATTAGTCGGATTCGAAGGTATTCCACTGCAAGACTATGTCCGCAGAGGAGAAGACATACTGGCTTTGCGTCATTGCTATTATGTGCATAGCGAGTTCCTTCTTTTGTCACATGATGGCGGAAAGACATACGAGGATATTACTCCTGCTTTTTTCAAGGGAAGAGGATATGCGTTTTTAAGTCTTGAACAGCATCCAACAGACCCAAACACTCTACTTACTTCTTCCTGTTACAATTGTGGCTTGTTCTTGACTACTGACTTTGGGCAGACTTGGAACAAGTTGGCAGATTATACGCCTGAATACACTGGTTTTCATCCCTTGAATCCGGATATTATTTACGAAAGCGGGGGAGAACATTTGGATGAAATAACAGACTTGCATATTAGCTATGACGGAGGTCATACTTGGCAAAACAGATCATCACAACTTCCACATTATAGGGAGATTTACCGCATGGCATTCCATCCAACACAACCTGACAAGTGGATAGCTGGAGGTTATCAGTGTGTATACACAACAAACGATAACGGTCAGACATGGGACACACAACATTTACATGATTACGACAATCCTTTAAACCCCCTAAATGAGGATTATAATGCTCCGTGGCGTTATGCGGCTTATGACAACGAAAACACTGACATTGTGTATATGGCAGGTAGTTCATATAACGGCTACATGAAACTCATGTGCTCTACTGATGGCGGAATGACATGGAACACACCATATCAGGAACCAATAAAGACAACACCGACGGAATTTGTGTTTGACATGAAGCAATATGGCGACAAATTGTTGATTTACTCTCAGTCAGATGTCTATATGGTTTCAAAAGCCGATTTAATTGAACAAACGACATCAGTCCGAAGCATTTCCTCCACAGATGAATCCTCTACCCTCTTCGACCTCCAAGGCCGCAGACTAGACAGGATAACACAGCCCGGCATTTACATCAAGGACGGCAAAAAAATCGCAGTTAAATAACAGTTAGCTGTAATGACAAATAAGGGAGCCTGATTTACTTCGGGCTCTCTTTTTTGAGGTGGGAATTTGGTTATTAAAATTAATTGTTGTAAATTTGCAGCCGAATTGAAAAAGGATAACGCGGAATAAGAATAATTCAAAATTCAAAATTAATAAATTCAAATACTATGGCAAAAATGAATTTTGGCGGTGTCATCGAGGAGGTTATGACACGCGAAGAGTTCCCTCTGGAGAAAGCTCGTGAGATTCTGAAGGACGAGACGATTGCCGTCATCGGTTATGGCGTGCAGGGTCCCGGTCAGGCTTGCAACCTGCGCGACAACGGCTTCAATGTGATTGTAGGCCAGCGCCAGGGCAAGACTTTCGAGAAGGCTATCGGCGACGGTTGGGTTCCCGGCGAAACACTCTTCTCCATCGAGGAGGCAGCCGAGAAGGGTACCATCGTGATGTGCCTGCTCAGCGACGCTGCAGTGATGAGCGTATGGCCCACCCTGCAGAAGTACCTTACTCCCGGCAAGGCACTCTATTTCTCTCATGGTTTCGCCATCACTTGGAGCGACCGTACAGGTTGCGTTCCTGCAAAGGACATCGACGTCATCATGGTGGCTCCTAAGGGAAGTGGCACAAGCCTTCGCACCATGTTCCTCGAAGGTCGCGGTCTGAACAGCTCTTACGCCGTTTATCAGGACGCTACAGGCAAGGCTCTCGAGCGCACACTCGCTCTCGGCATCGGCATCGGTTCGGGCTATCTCTTCGAGACCACTTTCCAGCGCGAAGCTACCAGCGACCTCACCGGCGAGCGCGGCTCACTGATGGGTGCCATCCAGGGTTTGCTCCTGGCTCAGTACGAAGTGCTCCGCGAGAATGGTCACACGCCCAGCGAAGCCTTCAACGAGACTGTAGAGGAACTCACTCAGAGCCTCATGCCTCTGTTTGCACAGAAGGGTATGGACTGGATGTACGCCAACTGCTCGACGACTGCACAGCGCGGCGCCCTCGACTGGTTCCCCCGTTTCCACGACGCCATCAAGCCCGTCATGGAGCAGCTCTATGCCAGTGTGAAGTGCGGCAACGAAGCTAAGATCAGTATCGACTCCAACTCCAAGCCCGACTACCGCGTTGGTCTTGAGAAGGAACTTGCAGCCCTCCGCGACAGCGAAATGTGGCGCACAGCCGAGACCGTTCG
>JAGCFN010000136.1 GCA_017650085.1 Bacteroidaceae bacterium
ACCTATCGCGACATGCTGGAGAAGTATTTCCAGCCTTTCCGTATGTGTTGTGAAGCAGGAGCTTTGAGTCTGATGGTCAACTCGGCCAATAACAACGGTGTCCCCTTCCATGCACATTATCGCTTGCGTACAGAGTGGCTGAAGGAAGGACTTGATTGGGACGGCATGATTGTAACAGACTGGGCGGATATTGACAACATTTGGAGACGCGATCATGTTGCCGCTCACAAGAAAGAAGCCATTGCTCTCGCCATAAATGCGGGTATCGATATGACGATGGACCCATATTCGACGGACTTTTGCGACCTGCTTGTCGAACTCGTGAACGAGGGCAAAGTGTCTCAGTCGCGCATCGACGATGCAGTTCGTCGCATTCTCCGACTGAAGATTCGCGTCGGTTTGATGGATCGCTCTACTTGGGACATTCCTTATGGAACCACAGAAAAAGGTAAGGCGAAGAAGGGCAAGAAGGCATCCAAGTCTTTGTCTGAGATGTATTCCGACTTTGGAAGTGACAAGTTTGCTCAAGAAGCTACGAGTATGGCGGAAGAGTGTATGGTATTGCTCAAGAACGAGCAATCAGTCTTGCCGCTAAAGAAGGGAACCAAGTTGTTTGTCTGCGGTCCCAATGCCAACTCTTTCCGCACTATGAATGGGGGTTGGACGTATGCTTGGCAGGGCAACCAAACCGACGATATTGCCAAGAAGATAGGCAAATACAGGACTTTCCTGGGAGCCCTTGAAGAGAAGTTCGGCAAGGAGAATGTCTCGTTTGGCGAGATGGTTCGCTACGATGCCAGGAACTTCAACCGCGACCATAAAGTGCCTGAAGACTCGCAGAATGGTGGCTCAACTGCAAGCAAGATTGCTGCCGCAGACGTGATTGTGGCATTTGTAGGCGAGAACTCCTATACTGAAACACCCGGCAATATTGATGACCTCAACCTTTCTCCCAACCAACGCGAAATGGTGAAGTCGCTGGCGAGCTACGGCAAGCCTATTGTGCTTGTGTTGAACGAGGGCCGACCTCGCATTTTGAGCGAGATTGAGCCCTTGGTGAAGGCAGTCGTTCACACCTTCTTGCCTGGCAATTATGGTGGTGATGCCCTTGCAAATCTGCTTTCCGGAGAAGCCAATTTCTCTGGTCGAATGCCTTACACATACCCGAAACATCACGGCTCGTTCATCACCTACGACTGCAAGCCTTGCGAATATGTCGAGACGATGGCTGGCGCATACAACTATGATGCCAACACCACAGTACAATGGACTTTTGGCTCCGGCATTTCCTATTCCGAAGTGAAGTATGCCAATTTGCGAGTCGAGACGCCTAAAGCAGCAGGAAAAGTCCAGCCCAGCAAAGGCTTCTCTCCGAAGACTGCTGCAGGAACGAAGTATGATGAAGACATTCGATTCAGCGTGGATGTCACGAATCAGTCGGACAGAAAGGTAAAGGAACCCGTTCTCCTCTTTGTTTCCGACCTTGTCGCTTCGCTGACGCCTGATGTCAAAAGGCTGCGTGCCTTTACCAAGGTGGAACTTGATGCTCACGAAACGAAGACGGTTACTTTCAATGTCCGACCTTCCGACCTGGCCTTCGTGAACGAGGATCTGGAGTGGGTTCTCGAGCCTGGAAAGTTCAGGGCGGCAGTCGGAAATCAACGTGTCGAGTTCTCCCTCGAGTAACTAAGCGTGCTTAGTTTTCGAACAACCACAGTGTCGTTGCCAAACGTAACGTTTTACGTTCGCGATTTTAAAGTGTTACGTTTGGCAACTTAACGTGTTACGTTTCGATTTTAACTGTGTGTCGTTTCCTGACATAAAAAAACAACCCGGGGCACGGATGCCACCGGATTGCTACCACCCTCGTTGCGGGAGCACGACTCGAACGTGCGACCTCCAGGTTATGAGCCTGACGAGCTACCAACTGCTCTACCCCGCGATGTTTTGCGTTTTGTGGCTGCAAAGATAAGGCGATTTTCCAAATCTGCCAAATTATTTAACCAAAATTTGTGACTCAAAACACCATTTTCTGCCTTTTCTTGCACAAAATGCATCCGATTGAGCATTTTTAACACCTAAAAATTGCACAAATTAAAGAAAATGTGCTATCTTTGCAAACGAAATGGCAGTAGTTAAGACACGAATCAAACTTGTAGATGTGGCGCGACAATTGTTCGCTAAGAACGGTCTCGAGAATACCACAATGAACGACATTGCCCAGGCTTCTGGCAAAGGTCGACGTACCTTGTATACCTACTTTAAAAGCAAGGACGAGATCTATTGGGCAGTCATCGAAGGCGAGTTGGAACGCATCAACGAGAAGATGAACGATGTGGCAACCCAACCGATGGAGCCCGAAGACAAGCTTGTGGAAGTCATCTACACCCATCTCAACATGATAAAAGAGGCTGTACAACGCAATGGAAACCTCCGAGCAGAGTTCTTCCGCAACATCATTATGGTGGAAAAAGTGCGCAAGAACTTTGACCGCAACGAGCAACGACTCTTTGCTTCCATCATGGCGGAGGGTGTTCAGCAAGGCCGTTTCGAGATAGACAGCATCCCTCTATGCTCGGACATCATGCACTATTGCGTCAAGGGATTGGAGATTCCATACATCTACGGTCGTTTGGCTGACGGGATGCCTCAAGGAATGAGTCGCGGAATCGTGCAGAAACTCATACATAAAGCTCTGAGTCGACAAGAGCGACATGTGAGTCAGTATCTCTAGAAAATCAAAAGTCAGGAATTTAAAGTTAAGAAACAAATATGGGTTTATTAGAAGGAAAGACCGCACTCATCACGGGTGCAGCAAGAGGCATCGGTAAGGCGATTGCCCTGAAGTTTGCCTCCGAAGGCGCAAATATAGCATTCACAGACCTGGTTCTCAACGACGAAATGGCAGCTGGCCTCGAAGCTACTCGCAAGGAGATTGAGGCAGTCGGCGTGACTTGCAAGGCTTATGCAGGTAATGCAGCTGATTTCGCAGCTACAGAAGAGGTTGTTCAAAAGATAAAGGAAGACTTCGGGACTATCGATATTCTCGTCAACAATGCTGGTATCACAAAGGACGGACTCATGCTTCGCATGACCGAGCAACAGTGGGATGCAGTCATCAACGTTAACCTGAAGAGCACCTTTAACTTCACTCATGCCTGTGTTCCCGTCATGATGAGGCAGCGTGGAGGCAGCATCATCAATATGGCAAGTGTGGTAGGCGTTCATGGCAATGCAGGTCAGGCAAACTATGCAGCCTCGAAGGCTGGCATGATTGCCCTTGCAAAGAGTATTGCTCAGGAAATGGGTCCGAAGGGAATACGTGCAAATGCCATCGCTCCTGGCTTCATCGAAACAGCCATGACGGCTCAGCTTAGCGAAGAGATACGCGAGGAATGGAAGAAGAAGATACCTCTTCGCCGCGGCGGACAGGTGGAAGATATTGCCAACGTGGCAACCTTCCTTGCCAGCGATATGAGCAGTTATGTAAGCGGACAAGTCATCCAGGTGGATGGCGGCATGAATATGTAGGAGCCTCACCCCCTTTCCTGGAGTGAGATGTCTTCATCCTGCGAGGTCAATCACTAAGCTCCTAACCATGAAAAGATTCTTCCTTTGGACTAGCTTCCTCTTTGTGCTCAGTTCTCTTTATGCGAGCTCTATCCTGATAGAAGCAGAGTCCTTCCAAGAAACGGGAGGTTGGCAGGTTGACCAGCAATTCATGGATCTCATGGGTTCCCCATATCTGATAGCACATGGTATGGGGATTCCTGTTGCAAATGCCAGCACAGTTGTCAAGATAAGGAGAAAAGGAAGATACCATGTCTTTGCCCGAACTTTCAATTGGACCTCAGTCTGGAGTTCAAAAGAAGGTCCTGGTGCCTTTCTTATTTCTCTTAATGGTGAAGAACTTTCCAACACGTTAGGCACAAAAGGTTCCTCTTGGGAATGGCAATATGCTGGCAGTATCGATTTGGGAAAAGGGGATGCGAAGCTTGTGCTAAAAGATTTGAGTGGATTTGATGGCAGATGTGATGCCATCTATATGACCACTCAACAGAGCCCAAACCTGCCCAACTCTGTGGAAGAACTTGACAAGTTTCGTCGTACACATGGTGCGCTTCCCTCATCTCCTGCTGATGGAGGACATTATGACTTAGTGGTTGTGGGGGCTGGCATTGGAGGTATGTGTGCTGCCATTTCTGCTGCAAGGTTAGGATTAAGTGTGGCTTTAGTGCACGACCGTCCCATTCTTGGTGGAAACAACAGCTCCGAAGTTCGTGTTCATTTAGGCGGTAAAATCGAAATGGAGCCTTATCCAGCCTTAGGAAGACTCCTTCGTGAATTTGGACATTCCAAGATAGGAAATGCCCAGCCTGCAGAAAACTATGAGGATGAGAAAAAGGATTCTGTCATTGCAGCTGAGCCCAACATCAAATTGCTGCGGAATTATCGTGCTGTGAAATCGCAGGTAAATGCTGATGGTACCATTGCTTCTGTCGTAATCCGCCAGATAAGAACAGGCGAGGAGTTGCGGCTTTCCGCTCCTCTTTTCTGTGATTGTACGGGAGACGGAAACTTGGGATTCATGTCGGGAGCTGACTGGCGAATGGGACGTGAAGGTCGCAATGAGTTTGGGGAAACATTGGCTCCGACGCGAGCCGACAGCATGACGATGGGTTCTTCCGTACAATGGTATAGCATAGAGACAGACAGTAAGCAGAACTTCCCTGAGTTTGAGTACGGACTTCGTTTTACTGATGAATCTTGTCAGAAAGTCACAATGGGAGAATGGACTTGGGAAACGGGTATGAACTACAATCAAATAACTGACTTCGAACGTATCCGTGACTATGGGATGCTCGTCATCTATTCCAATTGGAGCTACCTGAAGAACCACCTTGCAGACAATGAGAAGTATCAGAATCGCCAGTTGGGTTGGGTGGCTTACGTGGCAGGTAAACGTGAGTCGCGCCGTCTCATGGGAGATTATATCCTGAAGCAGGATGATGTGGATAGTCATGTTTTTCACGAGGATGCGTCCTTTACGACGAATTGGCACTTCGACCTTCACTTCCCTGACCCTGAAAACACGCAGTATTTCCCTGGCAATGAATTCAAGGCCGCCACAAAGACAAATCTCATCTATCCTTATGCAGTCCCCTATCGTTGCCTTTATTCTCGCAACGTGAATAACCTATTCATGGCTGGGCGATGCATCAGCGTAACCCATGTTACGTTAGGTTCCACTCGCTTGATGCGCACCATTGCCATGATGGGGGAAGTCGTGGGTATGGCAGCTTCTATCTGCAAGGCACATCAGGTGCAACCTCGCCAAGTATATCAGAATTATTTGCCTGAACTCAAGGAGTTGATGAAAAAGGGAGTGGGGCATTCTGTCAACTTACCTGACAATCAGCATTTCAATGAAGGAGGATACCTTAAAGAGATTCCAGGGAAGAGAGAGCCTAATAATCAGTAGCGAAATGAAGCAAGTTATCTACGAGGATAATCATCTGATAGCCGTAGCAAAGGAAGCTGGGGATATCGTTCAGGGGGACAAGACCGGTGATGTCCCTTTGTCTGATGTAGTTAAGGCTTACCTGAAGGACAAATATCAGAAGCCTAGTAACGTCTATCTTGGAGTCGTTCACAGGCTTGATCGTCCAGTAAGTGGCGTAGTCCTCTTCGCCAAGACGAGTAAGGCTTTGCCCCGACTCAACAAGATGTTTGCTGAGCATGAAGCAGTTAAAAAGACTTATTTGGCGATTGTCGCAAACAGACCTCCGCAGCAAGAAGGGACGCTCACACATTGGTTGACACGCAATGAAAAGCAGAATACGGCTCGAGCATACGATAAAGAAGTGCCTGACAGCAAGAAAGCTGTGCTCGACTATCGTGTAGTTGCTCAGTCGGAACGCTATTTCTTGCTCGAAATAGAGCTGCATACAGGTCGTCATCATCAGATTCGTTGCCAGCTCGCAAAGATAGGTTGTCCCATTCGAGGTGACTTGAAATATGGTGCTCCACGCAGCAATCCTGATGGAGGAATCTCCCTTCATGCTTGGCGACTCTCTTTGGAACACCCAGTTTCACACGTTCCTCTCACTATCGAAGCTCCAATTCCCGAAGAACGACTCTGGCAGGAGATAACAAAGCCACTTATGTGTTAATGTATTCTTCTTTCACACAAAATTTGTCATTTTGTGTGGCAGAGTGAAGAGTTTTTTGTACCTTTGTGTCCTGAATAGTGCTATAAAAGCATGAAACGTGCGCTGAAATACATTCTCAGGACGCTTTTGGCGATAGTATTGCTCATTGTGATGCTTGCTGCCAGTCTTTATCTGCCGCCTGTGCAAAGGTGGGCGGTAAATCGCCTTACTGCGTACATCGAGAAGCAGACAGGACTCGAGGTGTCCATCGGTAGCGTACATCTATCTCCTTTGCTCGATTTAAGTCTCGGACAAGTGCGTATTGCAAAGCCGCCAACCGACCTCATTAATGTTGATCACGCCCTTGTTGACCTCGACCTTTCGCGCTTGTTGACGGGGCATGTTGGCGTGGAAGCCATCGAACTCTCAGATGGAAGTATCCATACGACAGACCTAATCGAGACACTTGCGATGGATGGGAGTATCGGTAATCTCAGGATAGTTGCCGACGACATTGACCTAAGGAACAAGAAAGTTAACGTAACGGATGTTACCCTCGATGGTTGTGTGCTCGACATGAAACTTCGTGAAGCGGCTGAAGAGGATACGACTGAAAGCGCACCTATTGATTGGCAGATTGATGTCGAGAAGTTGAACATCCGGCAAAGCAAGATTGCTCTGCAAATGCCTAATGATGCGATGCGCGTCAATGCTGCTTTTCGAGAGGCTAGCCTCAATACTGGCGATATCAACCTAAACAAGGGAATGTATCAAGTGGGCAAGGTCAGTCTTCTGGCAGACAGCCTTTCGTATGATATTCCAGGCTCGAATCCAGTCAAAGGTTTCGATGTCAATCACCTTGCTTTTCGTGATGTAGAACTCAATCTCGACAAGTTATCTTACAACCAGAACACATCGACTCTGAACACTCAGTTGCGTCGACTTGCTTTCAAGGAGAAGAGTGGCTTCCAACTTGATAACTTGGCTGTGAATCTATCCCTTGATTCGAAGCATCTCACAGCAAGGGGACTTGATTTGAAGACACCGAATAGTTCTGCTCAAGGTAACATTGACCTTGACTGGAATGCATTTTCACCAAAGGAACGTGGGCAGTTGAAAGCTGACCTTCAGGCTTCTTTGGGTCATAAGGATGTGCTGTGTCTCGCTGAATCTTATCTCCCAAAAGACCTTGCAAAATGCTATCCGTCGCAACCTTTGAACATCAATCTTTTTGCAACAGGCAACATTGACAATCTCTCGTTACAGACATGTGATGTAATGATGCCGTCGATTGTTGACATTCGCACGACAGGTTCTGTGCAGAACCTTGCAGAGAGTTCAAAGCTTGGAGCAGACCTGAAGTGGGACATCACCACGATGGACCTGCGTTGTGTCAATCGCTATCTTGGTTTGACAGATGTGCGATTCCCAAAGATGACCATTCATGCCGACACCAAGTTGCGCGAGGCATCGAAGCTCACGGCGGATGCTTTGCTTCAGGAAGGCAGAGGCAGGGCTCATGTTGTTGGCAATATTGATCTCAACACGATGGCATACCAAGGCAACGCTCGCATAGCTAACCTCCAGCTTCACGACTTCTTGCCGAAAGACTCGCTTTATATGCTTACGGCTAATGCCAAGTTCTCTGGTCGTGGCACAGATATGCTGAGTCCACGCACCACCCTTCGTGCTCAAGCAGACATTGCTCATCTTGGTTATGCATCTTGGGATTTGGACAATATCAAAGCGGATTGTTCTTTAGAAAAGGGAAAGGCATTAGTCGAGATGCACAGTCAGAATGACTTGCTTTGTATGCAAGGATGTGTCGAAGCCTCCATTACTGACCGAAAACTGAAGGCTGCAGATTTCAACTTAGACCTGAGCCATATCGACCTCTATGCTCTACACTTGGCAAAGAAACCACTTACCGCAAGTATGGTGATGCACTTGGATGGGTCTTCCGACTTTCTGCAGACACATAACCTGAAGGCCCGCATCGAAGCGGTTGAGTTGACCACTTCCGACAGCATCATCCATCCGCTTGACCTTACTGTTGACGCCAATCTTACTCCAGAGCTTATCAACATGAAAGCATTTGCTGGCGACCTTAGCCTCTCTGTTTCTTCTGACCAAGGACTCGATTCCCTGCTGGCCCGTGTCGACAACTTCAGCAAGGAGTTGCAGAGAGAGGTTGACAGCCTTCGCATCAGGCAAGACACGCTTCGAACTTTGCTGCCTCACCTTAAGATGGAACTTACTTGCGGCCAAAAGAATCCTATAGGCAACATACTTCGCCATGCTACGGGTTATAGTTTCCGCGACCTTTCTTTCCATCTTCTTTCATCTCCTGAAAATGGTTTGAGCGGCAATGGACACATGCATTCCCTCAATACTGGTGCTATTCTTCTTGACAGTATTTATTGGAAGATTCAGCAGGAAGAGAGTGGCGTCGCTCTTGATGCTCGAGTGGCAAATGGGCCGAAGAATAGTATGGTAACCTTCATGTCGCAAGTTCATGCTGCTTTGACTGAGACGGGAGCTAATGCCCATCTGGCCTTCTTTGATGCTCAAGGAAAGAAGAGTGTGGACTTTGGTATGGGGCTTGATTTGCTTGCCGATGGTTTCCGTGCCCATTTCACACCGCTTGACCCCATCATCGCCTATCGTCGCTTCACACTTAATGAAGATAATTTCGTTACTTTGACTCGTAACGGACATCTTGATGCTTTAGTCGACCTTTTGGCAGACGATGGAACGGGTCTTAAACTGTATACTACGCCAAATAGTGATGCGCAACAGGATGTTTCGCTTAGTGTCAACCACTTTAATGTGGGCGAGTTGACGCAAGTCATTCCCTTCATGCCTGACATCAGCGGCTTCCTTCATGGCGACTTCCACTACATGCAAGCAGACAGCACGACAACTGTTTCTGCGGAAATGCTTGTAAAGAGGATGGCGTATAATGGTGTCCGTATTGGCGACATAGGTTTGAATGGTGTTTATTTCCCCAATGCCGACGGTTCGCATTATGTGGATGGTATTGTTACATTAGACGAGCAGGAAGTCCTATTGGTAAATGGCAGGTATCATGAAGAGAAAGGTAAGGGCAAGATGGAAGGCGAGGCTTCGTTCCAGAAGATGCCTTTTGCCATTCTCAATGCCTTTATGCCAGATGGTCCGTTCGCGATGAGTGGTTATGCATGGGGTGATTTTACAGTAAGTGGTTATACTGACAATCCTATTCTGAATGGCGAGTTGAAGACGGAGTCCCTGCATATCGATGCGGATAGCTACAATGTGAACCTTCAGATACCTGACCACACAATAACTGTCAACAACAGTCGTATCGACCTTAACCGCATTGAAGCGTACGCAGCAGGCAAGACGCCACTTGTGCTAGACGGCAATATTGACTTCAGCAACTTGAAGAAAGTTCAGCTCGACATGAATGTTCGAGCCAATAACTATCAGCTTATTAATGCGCCAAAACGACAAGGGTCGTTAGCATATGGCAAGGTCTTCGTCGATCTTGGCGGAAGGCTTTGGGGCACACTTTCAGACCTCAAGATGCGTGGACGACTTGATGTGCTGGGCAGTACCGATGTTAGTTGTGTCCTTACGGATACGCCTCTTACCGTTGATGACCAGCTCTCTGACATTGTCACCTTTGTTGATTTCAACGACACGATTGCCACAGAAGCGATTGAGGTGGCTCGTCAAAGCATCGATATGCAGATGAATGTCAATATTGCCGAGACTGCGCAGATTCACTGCTTCTTGAGCGATATGGGCAACGATTATATTGACCTGCAAGGTGGGGGAGAGATGACGTTGACTTACGACCTTCAGAATGATATGCAACTGTGGGGACGTTACACCATCAACAAAGGCACGATGCGTTACTCGCTAATGGCCATTCCTTTGAACGACTTCCAGATAGCGCAAGGCAGTTATGTTGAGTTCCAGGGCAATATGATGAATCCTCGACTCCATATCAATGCGAGCGAGCGTGTCCGTTCAACCGTAACGGAGAATAGTGTGCCTCGGAATGTTGCCTTCGATGTCGGGCTTGCCATCAGCAGAACACTTGATGATATGGGGCTCGAGTTTACCTTGGAGGCTCCTGAAGACATGTCTGTGCAGAATCAGTTGAGTTCCATGACTGCTGAGGAACGAGGTCGTGTGGCAGTCACGATGCTTGTAACGGGAATGTATGTTACTGATGATGCTGAGACGAATGGCGGCTACAACTATGCCAATACGCTCAATGCTTATCTTCAGAGCGCTATCAACGAGATTGCGGGTAAGGCTCTCAATACTGTCGACGTCAATTTCGGTATCCAGAGCGGCACATCGGAAACTGGCACGAACACTACCGACTACAGTTTCAGTTTTGCCAAACGTTTCTGGGGCAATCGTATCAGCGTCATTATTGGCGGTAAGGTCAGCACAGGCCGCGATGCCGTCAACAACGGACAGACCATTATCGACAATATCGCCATCGAGTATCGCTTGGACAAAACAGCTTCCCGCTATGTCAACCTCTTCTACGACAGGAATTACGAGTCGTTGCTCGAGGGACAAGTCACCAAGATGGGTGGTGGCATCGTATTGCGCAAGAAGGCTGACAAGTTGGGCGAGCTCTTCATCTTCAGAAACAAGAAGGAGACGCCGTCGGACACAGAAAAGAAGAAAAGAGAAAGTGATGAATAGAAACATAACACGCCTAAATTGCAAACGTGGCACTATACGATTGCAAACGTCACACTATACGATTGCAAACGTGGCACGCCTGCTTTTGCTTTGCCTGCTTGCCTCGGCTTGTTCCATCACGAACAACTTGCCAGAAGGTGAGAAGCTTTATCGTGGCATAAAGAGCATCGACTACGATAAGGGACCAGGCAAGGAAAAGACGGCAGAGCAGGAGGGTGTTATCACAGCATTGGCAGATGCCTATACTACGGTTGAGGGGCTGCTCAGCGGCGATGCTTCTGTCTTGAAGACGGAGGACATGAGCGAGAAAGCCTTCCGCGACAGTATGAAGCGGGCTTCGGAGAAGGACAAACTGGCTTATGAAGCTGCAAAGGAAGAGGTGGAGGCTGTGCTATCCTATGCTCCCAACGGAGCCTTTATGGGAAGCAGTTTTGTGACGCATCCTTTCCCTATCAAGCTCCTCATCTATAACAAATATGCAGGCAGCAAGCACCGTTTCGGAAAGTGGATGTTCAATCACTTCGCAGCCTCGCCTGTGCTGATAAGCAATGTCAATCCGCGCTTGAGGGCGACCGTTGCGAAGAACACCCTTCGCAGTCGTGGCTATTTCCGTGCTCAGACTTCCTTCGAGACCTTGCCCGATGCGCGAGACACCCTGAAGGAACGTGTTCGCTACGACATCCATCCAGGCCCTGTCTATCATCTCGACAGCATTGCCTACATAAACTTCCCTGAGCAGGCAGACAGCATCATTCGCAACACGACGGAGCCTACTGCTTTGCATCGTGGTGACCCATTCAGCGTGGTTAATCTGGAGGCTGAACGAACCAGAATCGTCAGCGCTTTGCGCGAGCAGGGCTACTATTATCAGCGGAACGAGCACATCAATTTCCGTGCCGACACCCTACAGACGCCCATGCTTGTCAAGTTGCAGGTGCAGCCCTCGCCAACTGCTCCAAGAGAGGCGATGAGGCCATATAATATAGGTAACACGCGCGTGAACATATATAAGTATGGCGAGCGTCAGATTGTGGATAGCATCACGATGCGAGGGGGTTACTCTTTCGGATACAGCCAACCCGTAAAGTTCAAGGAGCGCGAGCCTGGCAGCATGAAGATGCCTAAGCCGCTGAAGGGCTATGCTCCTTTGCTGAAGCCTCGTGCCGTGTGGCGTTCGATGCTCTTCCGCAAGGGCGACCTCTACAAGCAGAGTGTGGGAGAACTGATGCAGGAGGGACTTGCTTCGACCAATGTCTTCTCTTCGCTGCGCATCAACTATGTGCCGCGTGACTCTGTCGAGGCTGGCGACACCCTTGACATTGTTGTCAATGCCACGCTCGACAAGCCTTACGATGCCGAGTTTCAGGGCAACCTCACGGGCAAGACGGGAGGGCAGATAGGACCGGGTGCCAGCTTCTCTTTCTCGAAACGAAATGCCTTCCGTGCAGCCGAGACGTTGACGCTGAAAGTGTGGGGTTCGTACGAATGGCAGACGGGAGCCAACATCTCTGGCAAACGTTCTTTGCTCAATTCCTACGAGTACGGTCTGAGCGGTTCGCTTTCCTATCCCCGCTTCCGTTTCTTCGGCAGTTTGGGGCGCAAGCTTGGCCGCAAGTTCGTTTCCACAACAGCCTTTGACTTGCAGGCGAGGTGGCAGAACCGTGCCGGCTTCTTTGGCAGAGTGTCTTGGAGTGCTGGCGTGAACTATACCCTGCAGCACAAGCGGAACATCAAGCACGAGTTCTCGCCCCTGACGATTACGTACGACCAGCTGTTGCACAGTACGGCTCGCTTCGACTCTATCGTGGGAGCCAATCCTGCGCTCTATGTCTCTATGCGCGACCAGTTCGTGCCAAGCATGTCGTACACCTTCTCGTGGGCAGGCACGCCCAAGCATCCCTCAGCACTTACCGTCTCGTTCAAGGAGGCGTCAGCGCTTGTGTCGAGCATCTATGCCATCTGTGGCGACTCCTATAGCAAGGAGGGCAAGAAGCTTCTGGGCGTTCCTTATGCGCAATTCGTGAAGACGACTGTGCAATATACTCGGCAGTTCCCCCTGACGAAGCGAAGCCTTATTGCGACTCGAGCCTTTGGAGGTATTGTTTATAGCTATGGAAATGCGAAGGCGGCACCTTATAGCGAGCTCTTCTCAGTAGGTGGAGCCAACAGTATTCGTGCTTTCGGAATGCGAACGATTGGTCCTGGCGCTTATCATCCAGAGAAGTCGCAATACTCGTATGTCGACCAGATGGGCGACTTCAAGCTCGAGGTGAATGCTGAGTATCGCTTCCCAATTGTCGGAAAGTTGCAGGGTGCGACCTTCTTGGATGCAGGAAATGTCTGGCTTTTGCGCAATAGCGAGAATCAGCCTGGCGGTAAGTTCAGGTTCAAGGACTTTGGCAAGCAGATTGCTCTCGGCACAGGTGTAGGCATCCGCTACGACCTGGATTTCCTCGTTATCCGTTTCGACTTGGGTATAGGCATACATGCTCCTTACGACACAGGCAAGCGAGGTTATTACAATATGACGAGCTTCGGAAAGTCTCTCGGCTACCACTTCGCCATCGGTTATCCTTTCTAGTTTTTGAACAACCCTAGTGAAGTTGTAAAACTTAACACGTTAACTTTGCCAACTTAACACGTTAACTTTGTCAACTTAACACGTTAAGTTTGCATTTTAACCACGTTACGTTTGACAACGACCCTGCAGTTGTTTGAAAAGTCGAAAAGTTAAAGGACTAATCTTCGTTCCAGAACCTCCAACTTGCGACTGCTTGAAGGTGGAGCATCTCCAGTCCGTTCTTGACGATTGCCCCTTGCTCTCGGCCTTTCTGCATGAACAAAGTGTCCTCAGGATTATAGACGAGGTCGAAGAGAAGGTGCTTTGGAGTGAGGAGTTCGTAAGGAATGGCTGGGGCTTGGTCCACTTTGGGGAACATTCCGACGGGAGAGCAATTGACAATGACGGTATA
>JAGCFN010000137.1 GCA_017650085.1 Bacteroidaceae bacterium
CTCCTGATAGTGTGTCACCATCACCAAAGTCTTGTGCTTTCTAAGGCAGAACTGCTTGATAATCTGACGGACAAGGCTGCGATTCCGATCATCAAGGCCATGAAGAGGTTCGTCGAGAATCAGCAGTTCCGGGTCTTTCACAAAGGCTCGAGCCAAAAGGCAGAGTCTTTGTTCTCCACTACTCAACTGCAGGAAAGACCTGTCTGCCACACCATCCACACCAAAGACACGCATCCAATCGAGACACGTCTGCTTTTGCTCTGGCTTGGGTCGCATATAAAGTCCAACCGAATCGCTTAACCCGCTGGCAACCACGTCGATAGATGGGATATCTTTAAGGTATGCTCTATGCATCTCAGGACTGACATAACCGATGTGTTTCTTGATTTGCCAGATGCTTTCACCCGTTCCTCTCCGATGTCCGAAAAGTTCGATATTGCAGGCATAAGCTTGTGGATTGTCGGCACAAACAAGGCTAAGCAAAGTGCTTTTGCCAGAGCCGTTTGGTCCGCTCAAAGCCCACCTCTCGCCTTCATGAACAGTCCAATTCAAGGGCTGGAGTATCGTCCTTTCCCCATATCTGATGCTCACATCCCTGAAACGCAGGATTTCTCCACCATTTCGAGGATAGAAATCGCTCTCCTTAAGGTCCCGAACGGGCAAATCCGCAATCCAATCCTTGATTTCTTCACTCAGTACTGGTCGGGGAATGGCTGCATATTCTCTCCTGTATTCCTTGAGTCTCATCTTTGGCAAGAGTCGCAAACCCTCTACAGGAAGGACATGTGAGATGAAGTCTGGGATGTCGTCTCGCTTACTCAAAACCAGGATGACGAGCATGTTTGTTTCGCGAGTAAGCGTTTCAAGCAGTTTTCGGAAGTCCTTTCTGGTTTGAGCATCAAGGCCTATAAAAGGGTTGTCGAGGATAAGAATGCGTGGATTCGTAGCAAGTGCCTTTGCCATCTGGAACTTGCGTAACTCGCCAGAACTCAACGAGATAATGTATTTGTCGGCAAGTTCGTCCAGATGAAACATCTGGGAGAAAGTGTTGCTCTTCAGGAGTTGACCTACCTTAGGAGTGTCTTCAGCAATATCATGTTGGTTCCAACGTTGCTGATAATAGTAAGTTCCGTCTTGCTCGCCATACGAATCGCGAAAGGAAATGTACTTCAGATTGTCGCTTACAAGACCAGATTCACTTGGCGAAAAATCGTATTGTACCTCGTTGAGAAGCAAAGGATAATGGCCCGTCAAGACCTCGACAAGACGCGATTTGCCTGCAGCATTATCGCCAACAATCGCGATTTGTTCACCTTTCCCAATATGTAGATTGATGGGCTCTGCCATTCTCCAAAGCGGATGACGGGCAACACCATTTGTTATCCTAATCATTGACTCTATCTTTATTTTTCCTCACAAAGTCGGCCCAACCTCGATATTTATGGTCACTTTCAGGTTTGCCCAACTGAAGGAAATGACAATAAGCAGCCCCCAAAGCATCAGTCGCATCGAGGAATTTGCCCATCTCCTCTTTTTCAACATGAAGCATCCTTCGCAGCATATCCGCAACCTGTTCTTTGCTGGCATTTCCGTTACCTGTTATCGCCATCTTTATCTTTGAAGGAGCGTACTCCGTAATCGGCACCTGCCTCTGAATGGCAGCAGCTATGGCAACACCTTGAGCACGCCCCAACTTGAGCATACTCTGGATATTCTTGCCGAAGAAAGGGGCTTCAATAGCCATACAATCAGGGAGATAGCCTTCGATGATGCTGCAAACGCGTTCATGAATATGTCCGAGTTTCAGGTAAGGATCAGCAAACTTGCGCAGATCTATCACGCCCAAAGCCAGCATTTCGGCCTTCTTTCCGTCAACTCGAAGCACGCCATAACCCATAATGCTCGTGCCTGGATCTATGCCAAGAATGATTTGCTCCATCTCCTATCCTTGCCTTTTTGGTATGCAAAAGTACGAAATAAATGTCAAAAACACGGCATAAAGGTAAAAAAATGCTATCTAAGGAAAGGCTTTTTGGAAATAAGTGTTAACTTTGCAAAGCAAACATGTGAACAAAACAACAGAAAAATGAAAAAGATACTCATACTTGCTTTGGCTGCATTCTTCGGCATGCAAGCTCAGGCACAGACTTTGAAACAGAAAGTTAACGTCAGCGATGTGAAAGCTGTCGCCACTACAAAAGCAGAGAATTACGCAGAAATCACCTTCGACACACTTCGTTACGATTTCGGCAAATTCTCGAAGGACGAACCTGTAGTACGTTGCTCGTTCCCCTTCAAAAACACAGGAACAGCTCCTCTCATCATTCATCAGGCTTTTGCAAGCTGCGGATGTACCATTCCGACCTATACAAAGGAACCTATCAAGCCAGGTGAAAAAGGCGTAATCGATGTGACTTATGACGGCACAGACAAGTTCCCGGGTCATTTCCAGAAGACTATCACAATTCGTTCCAACGCCGTCAATGAAGTAGTCCGCCTCACCATCGAAGGCATGATGGAATGAGGTCTTTCCGTCCACATCAAGCCTCTCTCATATCACTCTTCCTCGAACCAAACGTAGGAAGAGTGTTCTTGTTTTTGCTCCTCCCACTCTTCTCCTTATTTATAAAAGCAGCAGACGAGTGGAACCCACTAGCTCAAGATGAAGCAATTGTGACGAGTGGAAATGCCCGTTTCACAATTCTCACGCCAAGACTCATTCGCATACAATACAGCAACTCTGGCCTCTTCGAGGATCGAGCCACGTTTGCTGTCGTCAATCGTCGTCTTCCTGTTCCTGCTTTCACAAGTAATAAAGAAGACGGCTACCTTGTTATTCGCACAGATTCTTTGACCTTGCGATATAAGATTGGCTCCAGAATTCAAAAGCAACACAAAAACAGTACCATTCTTGGCATCACCTTTCAGATGAACGGACGCCAGATTCTTTGGTATCCAGGCAAGGACGATGCCCTAAATCTGCTTGGCACACAACGAACCCTAGATGGTAACATAGGCGACACCCATCGCGTTTCCCTCGAAAAAGGCTTGCTCTCGCGAGACGGATGGGCCATTCTCGACGAGTCACCAAGCACGCAAAGAGGCGATGGCAGCCGTTCCTTCCCTTTCGACAAAGAAGTTGACGGCATTCCTTGGATTGGCACACCTCTCGAAGCGAACGCAATCGACTGGTACTTTTTCGGCTATGGTCATCACTACAAAGACGCTCTTGGTGACTATGTTCGAATTGCTGGCAGACAACCTTTACCTCCGAAATATATGTTCGGATATTGGTATAGCAAGTATCAGGCATATTCGCAAAGTGACATCCAAAACTTGTTGCGAGACATGGAGAGCAAAGATGTGCCGCATGATGTCTTGATGATTGATTGTGACTGGCATCAAAATTCTTGGACAGGATGGACTTGGAACAAATCACTCTTCCCCACCCCTGCCACACTTCTCAACTGGATGCATACACACAACACAAAGACGGCTCTCAATCTTCATCCAGCAGACGGCATCGGATCAAGCGATGAGAACTTTGCCAAAATCCGAAATGAGATGGGGCTCGACGCAAGTGTTACGACCATTCCTTGGCAGCTTGAAGACTCCACATTCTATCGTGCTTTCTTCAAGAACCTGATGCGAGTCAGAGAGAAACAAGGCGTAGACTTTTGGTGGCTCGATTGGCAGCAAGACCTTACCAGCAGCTACATTGCAGGACTTGGGCAGACGTTTTGGCTCAACCACGTCTTCTATAATGACATGAGGCTGAACAGAACTGACCGTCGTCCTGTTATCTTCCATCGTTGGGGAGGAATGGGAAGCCATCGTTATCCTATAGGTTTCTCTGGAGACACCTTCGCAACTTATGGTACTTTGCAGTTCGAGAGCTACATCACAGCAACGGCTGCAAATGTCTGCTTCGGCTATTGGGGGCACGATGGGGGTGGTTATCTCCAACCCAACAACATCAGTACTGATCCAGAATTAGTGTTACGATGGATGCAGTTCTGCGTCTTCCAACCCATCTTCCGAACTCATGGCTCCAGTCAAAGCGGCTGTGAGCGTCGCATCTGGAAGTTCAGCAATCTCGACCTTCAAAGAGAAGCCTTCAAACTTCGCTACACCCTTGTACCTTATATATATACTGCAGCTCGACAGGCCTACGATACTGGAGTTTCCATTTGCCGTCCCCTTTATTACGAATGGCCTGAAGAAAACAAGGCTTATACTGTCGAGGACGAATATCTTTTCGGCAATGACATCCTCGTTTCGCCCATCTCAACTCCAGCTTGTAGTGATGGAACAAGTGAACGCAAAACTTGGCTGCCAAAAGGATATTGGTACGATGTCTGTCGTAATAGAATACTTGCAGGAGAACATACCATCGTAGACCAATACGGAATGAATGAGATTCCCTATTTCATTCGAGTTGGCAGTATCATTCCCTGCAATCCACCTCTTTCTCATCTGAAAGCAGAACCTTCCTCGCTCGTACTTTGGGTTATTCCTGGAGCCGATGGTCAGAGCAAACTTTATGAGGATCAAGGCGATAGCGAAGCCTATAAGGATGGCGATTTTGCCACGACATCCTTCACTCAAACGCGTTCCTCTGAAGGCATAACAATCACCATCAATCCTCGCGAAGGCAGCTACGAAGGGATGCTTCAAGAGCGTGCTTGGCAAATTGTCTTCTTCTCAGTTGAAGAACCAGCATATGTTCGCATCAATGGCGAAGAGACAAATGACTGGATATACGATGAACAATTGCGCCACCTTACAGTCAACGTATCCACTCGCCCTTGCTCTGAAGCTATCGTCATCAATGTTAAGGAAAAAGAGACAGCTATTGAAAACATTAACGCCAAAAAGTATAGCCAAGACATATATGACCTGCAAGGCAGGAAATGGTCGAATGGTAAACCACAAAAAGGCGTCTATATCCAGAACGGAAAGAAAATCCTTAATCCCCTCAAACCATGAAACGCCTATTGCTCATACTTTCATTCCTTCATCCTTTCATTTCATTCGCCCAGGACTTGACACATTTCTGGGCAGTCGGAACTGCTGTGCCTGGAGGCATTCAGGAGTTGACGCCTTTCCCCAACAAGCAATTCAAATATACAGGCCGTCTCATAGAAGGAGGCACTTTGTGTTTCCGAAATAAAGAACTGCCTACAGCTACTGGGATTCGTTACCTAAAGCCTACTTACGAAGATGCTTATGCCGTCACAAATGCCACACCTTTTACGCTTGCTATGGCTCGAGACTCTTTGGAAAGCCTTTGGGTTGTTCCTCTGACGGAAGACGTCTATCGCATCACTCTTGACCTCAACAAAAAGACTCTGACAGGCGAACTTTTCCGTCCCTGGAACGAGCTCTTCATCGTTGGAGGCGCTACAGAATGTGGTTGGGTGACCTACACCTTCCTGCCTTTTACAAGAGATGAAAGTGAAATCTGTGCTTGGGACTGGACTGGAGAACTGAAAGAGCGTCAAGAGTTTGGCGAACCTCGCCGCTTCAAGTTCGAAGGGCAGAATGCTTGGGAACCCAAAGTGTTGCATCCATTCACGCAAGACGAAGACATCTTGCAGAGTACGCAATTGATGGCAGGAACCAGCATTGACAACAAATGGAGCGTTCGACAAGAAGGCTACTATCACATCCGAGTCGATGTCTTTCGCGAGACTGTTCGAGCCGAATATCTTGGTCCTGCACCAACCAACGAAGGCCCCACAGCCGTCGAAGAAATCGCAAATCGCCAACCTTCAAACGGCCAATTGTACGACCTTAGTGGTCGCAAAGTCGACCATCCCACAAAGGGAATCTACATAAAAGAAGGTCGCAAATTCATTGTAAAGTGACTCGACTAAAAACGACTACTGTGACGTTTGCGTTTTACTAGTGTGACGATTGCAATTTACTAGTGTGACGTTTGCCATTTTCACGTTTGATGTTTTGCAACTTCACCTGTGTCGTTTGCAAAGTTAACGTGTGACGTTTGTGAACGACTCTGGCAGAGTTTCTGAAACTTTTTTTTCAAAAAGCTTGGAGGGAACTGAAATAAATGCTAACTTTGCGCTATGAAGAACCATTATGTTTAACCCTAAACATTAACTCTATGAAAAAGTACATTGCTGAATTGATTGGTACATTCGTACTGACATTCTTGGGCTGCGGTGCTGCAGTCAGTCTTGGTTGTGGAACTCCTGAAGGTGGCATCGCTGCTGTTGTAGGCACAGCCATTGCCTTTGGTCTCTCTGTAGTTGCTATGGCTTACACCATCGGTGGTATCTCTGGTTGCCACATCAATCCTGCCATCACGCTTGGTTGCCTCGTAACAGGTCGCATCAGCTTCAAGGACTGCTGCGGTTATATGTGTGGCCAAGTCATCGGTGCCATCATTGCAGGTGTTGCTCTGTTCTATCTCTATCCTGGTTCAGGACTTGGCGCAAACGGCATTGGCGCAGGTTGTAACGGATGCTGGTGTGTAGCTCTTGCTGCTGAGATTATCCTGACAGCTCTCTTTGTGCTGGTAGTGCTTGGTTCTACGCACAAGACAAATGGCGCAACCAATAACTTCGCTGGTCTTGCCATCGGTCTTTCGCTGATTCTCATCCACTTGGTAGGCATTTACTTTACTGGCACAAGCGTGAACCCAGCCCGTTCAATCGGTCCAGCTATCTTTGCTGGTGGCGAAGCTCTTGCTAACCTCTGGATCTTCATCGTAGGTCCTTTCGTAGGTGCCCTCGTTGCTGCTTGTCTCTGGAAGATTGTCGAGCCTTGCGAGAAATAACATAACACATCTCTTATAATACGAGAAACCGCCTGCGTTCCAAGCGTAGGCGGTTTCTATGATAATATGGAATATATGTCACAAGAAGGCTACGACAAGATTGTAGCCGAACTACGCGAACTCGAAACTGTTGAACTGCCAAGAGTGAAGGAAGCCATTGCAGAGGCTCGCGACAAAGGCGACCTAAGCGAGAACTTCGAGTATCATGCTGCAAAACGAGAGCAAGGAAAGCTTCTCGGCAGGATTCGTTTCATGCAAAGAGTGTTGGAGTTTGCCAGAGTAATAGACACATCGAAGCTTCGCAGCGATGGTATCGGCCTTTTGAACAAGGTGGAGATGCTTAACTTGAACAACAATACCAAGATGACCTACACGATTGTCAGCCCGCACGAAGCTAACATGAGCGAGGGGAAACTCTCCATCAAATCGCCCATCGCACAAGCACTTTTGGGAAAGAACGAAGGTGATGAGGTCGAGGTTAAAGTTCCTGTAGGTGTCCTAAAACTCCGTATCGAAAGTGTTACACGTTGACGTACTTTATGACGGCATGAGCGACACCATCGCGGTCGTTACTTTCCGTGACAAATGATGCTGTTTGCTTAACGGGTTTCTTGGCATTTCGAGGGGCACATGAGATGCCTGCCAATTGCATCATATTCAGGTCGTTGTAACCATCACCACAGCAAAGCAATTCATCTGTCTTACCTTTTAGCTTTGCAAGAAGTTCGCGAAGGGCATCAGCTTTATCAATTCCCTTCGGCATAACTTCAAGTAGAAAACTCTCGCTTCGGCAAATACTGAAGCTTGTTTCAAACTGCTTCTTAAGTCTTTTCTCCAGATGCCAAAGCTTGCGAGGCGGGCCAGTAATGATGCATTTATGCTGAGCTTCTGTGATAGTATCTATGAAGTTCTTTGTTTCGAGCAGTTGCATCTTGTTGGCACTAGAGATGTATCTTGACCAATTATCTGGTTCACCTTGAACGACGATGTTGTTGCCTTTATATCCATGAATGTGAAAGTCGTCATTGAGGGCAGCTACGAGTTCAGGAATGACATGAAGGGGAATGGTTTTCTGCTTGATAATTTCCTTTTTTGAACAGTCCCAAACGAGACTGCCATTGAAAGCGATAATGAAGCCATGATGTTTCTGCAGTTCCAGCTGCTCGGCAAAAGGAAGGATGCTATATAGGGGACGACCACTTGCAAGAATAATTGTGAGTCCTCGCTGCTGGGCATCTATCAGGACTTGCCTGGTGTGAGGCGTTATTGTCTTGCTTGAAGTGAGCAAAGTTCCGTCGAGATCTGCAGCAAGGAAACGTATCATTCTTCTTGAAGTTTAAGGATAAGTGTTGTCGCGCCAATCGTGATAACAGATCCGTCTTGCAGTCGAATGCGGTCCTGGTCACGAAGAATCTCGTTCATGTAAAATGTTCCTGTTCCTGAAGGGGCATCGCGAAGGATGTATTGAAGTTGCCCATCTTTTCCTCTTTGAACTCGAATGATGCAATGACGGGTGTCCACACTTGGGTCGACCGTCTCGATAGGCTTGTTGATGTTCGTGCCATGAACGTATCGGCCAAAGACGTTATCGCCCATTTCAAGCGAGATTTCCTGCTTGAAGTGGAACGCGTTCTCAACAACTATGACTGAGCCCAGATTCTCTTTCGGCTCTTCTTGTTCCTCGTCTTCCTTCTTCGGCTCAGGCAATCTGATTGCAAATTGCTTGTTGCATTCGCTGCAAACGAAGACGAGACGTTGACCTGGTTGGTAGCGCGTCTCGTCGAAGACTGTATAGCTGTTGCATTTGGGGCAACGAACTTTCTTCATGATGATGTCTTTTTATTCAAGTGTGTTCACTTCGCCTTTCAGTTTTAGAGGCCATGCTTGAGCAAAGTCGCTACATTCTGCTTTGTACTGACGGATCTTTTCTGCCGCTTCATCTTCGCTCGCGAAACCTGGTACGATGACGCGAACCATCTTTCCTACTGTGCAAGCCTGTGCGTTATATCCCTTTTCCTGAAGTTGTGCGGCATAGTTAAGGGCACGCTTCGGACTGATGGCACTGGCGAGGACTATTGCGTAGTCTTTGGGTGCGGCCTGTACTGGAGCTGCTTGCGGTTCTTCCTTTGCAACGGGTTGTGCTTCAACGGCTTTCGGTTCAGGTTTTACTGAAGGCAGGAACTTTGTGGCAAAGAACATTTCAGCTTGCTGACTTACACCAGATGTGATGGATTTGCCGAAAGGTGAAGTTATGGCGAAGAAGAGGAGAACTGAAGCCGCTACTGCAGAAGCGTAGTTGAAGGCACGACGGTTGATGCGGATTGTTATCGTGTCCTGATCTGCCTGGATGCTGGTCAGCCTTACTTTGTTGGCAGCCTGTTTCTTCGCTCTTTGCTGGCGAACTTCGTGGCTCAGCTTCGCGAAGGGAACTGCATCGAGTCCATAATATGACGGAGATGCTATTCCTGACTGCTGCGGAATGAAGTTGACCTGGCCCGTTTCGGCGTTCCGAGTCATATAACCCATACTGCCAAAGCTGACGGTTCCGTCTTCTTCGAGTGTCTGAAGGAGTTCGTCGACGTACTCGACGCACATCATCCGGGAGTCGTTTCGCGACAGGTTGTGCAGTTTCGAGAACGAAAGGATGAAGTCCTCTCCCGTTTCGAGTTCGTTCCACTTGAAGGAGACGGTTCGATAGGGAGGCAGGAAGATGCACTCTTCGTCCACTCGTTTACTGCTCATCTCCCTGACTGTGAAGGTTCCCAATCCAGGAACACTCACTTCGTCACGATGGAGAAGCAGATATTCGATATGTGTTGAAAGTTCTATCATTATTCTTTGTTAGCCTTAATTTGCTCAGCCACTTCGGGTTTGATCTTGTACCGTTTGTTCAATCCTTTGACGATATCGTTGGTGATGTTGAACTTGGGATTGGCGATAAGAAGGTTGTCTCCGGCCTTGACCAGAACGTAATCATACTTCTTGGTCTTGTTGTAACGCTTCAGGAAGGACTGGATACTGTCGCGAGCTTCCTCGTTGATGCGGGCCTGTTCCATGGCGAACTCGTTCTGCAGACGGTCGGCCAGTTCGGCCAGATCGCTTTGTTCTTTCTGGATGGAGGCTTGAGCGCGTTCCAACTCGTCGCGAGTGGTGAACTCGTTGCTCTCGTACTTTTTCTGGACGGAAGCAGCGTGGTTTTCCAGCGCCCTTTGCTTCTGGGCCAGAGTTTTCTGGATGTTGTTGCCTTTGCGGGTAAGCACCTCGCTATAGTCCTTGTAGAGCTGGTACTGGCTCATCAGGGTGTCGAGCTCGACGTAGGCAATCTTGAGTTCCGTAGGCTCTTCCGTCTGAGCGTTTTCCTTAGTCGTTCCCGCATCGTTTTTGCTGCCACAAGCGCAGATGAGAAGTGTTGCAGCGGCAAATCCGCAATAGGTCAGATACTTTTTCATAATCATATTTTATGGTTTATTTTGTGCAAAGATACTGCTTTTTTCTGGAAGTTGAAAGTATTTTGGCAGAAAAGAATTCCTCGGGTTCCACATCTCGTTGGAAAAGACGGGCTGGCGTGATTCGAAACGTGACACTTTACGTTTGCAATCTTAAAACGTTATGATGCCAATCTTAACACTATAAGTTTGCGATTTAACAACGTTAACTTTGGCAACTTGGCTGTAGTTGTTTCCCGGCTTAACCTGTCAGAAGTCCAAATCTATCTTGATGGGGTCGGCATCTTCCTGGCTTTCAGGTGTTTCCGTCTGACCTTCCTTGACGAACTTGAAAGCGTCGGCAAGGGCGTCACCGAACTTGTCGAAGTCCTCCTGGAAGAGGAATATCTTGTGCTTCTCGTAGCTCACTTGGGGCATATCCTGAGGTCCGCTCAACATCTTCTTGCTTTCGGTGATGCTGAGGTACATCTCGCCTTTGCGGTTCTGCTTCACATCAATGTAATAGATACGCTGCCCCGCCTTCACTGTCCGCGAGAAAAGGATTTCGGCATCTCTGCCCTCGAAAGGTTTCTTCTCTGTTTCCATAAGTACTTTCTATGCTTTTGTGTGCAAAGATACAAATAATTTTTAATTCTTCTTTCTTAATTCCCATTTTATTTGTACCTTTGCACGCAAATAAAGATAAAAGCGCTCTATGATAAACCGAGAATTGATACGAATTAAGCTTGTGCAAGTGCTCTACTCCTATCTGCAGAAGGGAACTCACAACCCGGATGTAGCCGAGAAGGAACTGCTGCTCAGCCTGGACAAAGCATACGACCTCTATAACTACCTTTTGCTGCTTCTGGTCGAGCTTAGCCGCATGTCGGTCCGCATGCTGGAAGTGCACGAAAACCGCAGCAAGAAACTCAAGGACGGCATCATCTGGAGCCATAAGTTCGTAGACAACCGCTTCATCATTCAGCTCGAATCGAACCGACAGCTTCGCGACTACTGCTCAGAACACGAACTCAGCTGGGCCGACCACGAAACCTTCGTACGCAACCTATATAATAAGGTAGAGGAAAGCGACTTCTACAAGAACTACATGGCCAGTGAAACCTCCAGCTACGAAGAGGACCGCGAGGTATGGCGAGTCATCTACCGACAGCTCATCGTGGGCAACGAGGATCTCTCCGAACTGCTGGAAGACAAGAACGTCTATTGGAACGACGACAAGGCAATAGTCGACACATTTGTGCTCAAGACCATCAATCGCTTCTCGGCAGACAGCACTCCCACGCATCCGTTGATGCCCGAATACAAAAGCGATGCCGACCTCGACTTCGCAAAGAAACTCCTCTATCGTGCCATAATGGGCCAGGAACACTATAACGACCTCATCACCAGCACGACTCGCAAATGGGACTTCAAGCGAATCGCTCTGATGGACCGCATCATACTTCAGCTCGGACTAGCGGAGATATTGACGTTCCCAAACATCCCACTCAGCGTCAGCATTAACGAATATGTCGATCTTGCCAAGATGTACAGCACCCCCAAAAGCGACAAATACATCAACGCCACACTCGACGCCATCGCCAAGAAACTGATAGAAGAGGGAAAACTCGTAAAGGAAGACACAAACAACCAACAATAAAACTATGATTACATTACTTCAAGCTCAAGGTGGAGGCAACATGTCGTTCCTCCTGATGATGGTGATCATCTTCGCCATTATGTGGTTCTTCATGATTCGTCCACAACAGAAGAGACAGAAAGAAATCCAGAACTTCCGTGCAAGCATTACCCGCGGTTCGAAAATCGTCACAGCTGGAGGCATCTACGGAACTGTAAAGGACATCGACGAAGCAGCCAACACGCTCAAAGTTGAGATTGCAAACGGCATCTGCATCACAGTCGACAAAGGCAGCGTCTTTGCTTCCCCGCAGACAACAATACAGTAAAAGCAGATGGCGAAAGGCAAGAAAACATTCAAGCAACTGGAGGAGAAACTGTTCGGACACAAGAGTCACGAACTGCTCGTCTTTTGCTTCTTTCTTGCCGTTTCGTTTGGATTCTGGCTCCTTCAAGCCCTGAATGAAACCCTTCAAAAGGAAGTGCAAGTCCATCTGAAACTCGAGAACATCCCCTCCGATGTCGTCATCATCGACTCTCTGCCTCCCACCCTCAGCGTCACACTGCAGAACAGAGGTCTGGCCCTTGTGCGACACAGTTTCTCGACCCTGTTCAGGAAAAATCGTCTGGAACTGGATTTCACAAAATTCGACACGAAAAAGAACGATGCCGAGGTGTATATCTCATCTGCCGACATACAAAGGATGTTGGGACGCATCTTCGTGCCTTCGATGAAGATACAGTCCTTCAGGCCCGATACGCTTCGCTTCGCCTACAATCACGGCCTTTCGCGAATGCTGCCAGTCAAGCTTGCAGGCAAATTCAAGGCACACCAGCAGAACTACATTCAGAGCATTCGCGTAGAACCTGACTCAGTCAAAGTCTTTGCTCCAGCAGCAATCCTCGACACGATGCATGCCGCTTATACCGAGCAGTACCTCTTCGAGGGACTTCACGAAGCAGGCAGTTTCCAAGTTCCTTTACAAGGACAAAAGCTCGTGAAATATGATCCCTCGCTAGTCAAAATCAAAGTCGGAGTCGGTTATTACACGGAGAAAACAGTCGTGGTGCCTGTTATAGGACTCAACTTCCCAGCCGAAAAGAAGCTTCGAACCTTCCCCGCTCAGGTCAACATCACTTTCAGAATCGAGTCTGGACGCTATCACAAAATCTCTTCCGAAGACTTTGTGCTCTCCACGACCTACGAGGACTTGCTCGACAACACAGAAAACAGCAAGCTGACCCTGCACCTGAAAACCGTTCCAGAAGGCGTCTCGAACGTCAGGATATCACCCAAACAAGTCGATTATCTCATCGAACAAGTCGCTCAGGAAGAACAATAAACTAATAATGTAAAATGGCGAAAACGCTCGGCATTACAGGTGGCATAGGTAGCGGAAAGAGTTACGTCTCTACCCTACTCCAGCAACAATTCGGCATTCCCGTTTATGACTGTGATGCTGAAGCAAAGCGGCTTACAGCCACAAACGAGGAGATTCGCCAAAAACTCATCGCTCTTGTCGGTCCTGAAGTGTTCGAAGGTGGAGAACTCAACAAGCCCCTCCTTGCCGATTATCTCTTTTCCGATGTCGAGAATGCCAGCCAGGTTAATGCCATCATCCATCCTGTTGTCTTAGAAGACTTCGTCAAATGGTCTTCTGCAAAAGGGAATCAGGAACTTGTTGGCTTGGAGAGTGCGATACTTTACGAAAGCGGCTTCAACGAAAAGGTTGATTACGTCCTCTTCGTTGACGCGCCAAAAGAAGTCCGCCTCCACAGAGCAACACTTCGAGACACAGCCTCCGAAGAACAAATCGAAGCGCGAATGAAGATGCAACAACCTGAAATTCATCGACTTCAGGCTGACTTCATCATCGATAACGGCACGAATGACGACACAAGATTACAGGAACAATTGAAACACATAATTAATAAAATAACATGCTCGAAACAATCTTAGCAATCTCCGGAAAACCCGGACTTTACAAACTCGTATCAAGAGGTAACCACAACCTCATCGTTGAAACGCTCGACACACAGAAGAAACGTTTCCCTGCTTTCGCGGCAGACAAAATCATTTCTCTTGCCGACATAGCAATGTATACAGATGAAAAGGAAGTTCCTCTTCGCGAAGTTTTGAACAACATCAAGGCAAAAGAAAGCGGCAAAACGACCTCCATCGACTATCGTAAAGCATCAAAAGACGAACTCTATGCTTTTCTTGGTGAAGTGCTTCCCAATTTCGACCGTGATCGTATCTACCCAAGCGACATCAAGAAACTCATTCAGTGGTACAACATCCTCATCGAAAACGGCTTGACCGACTTTGATGAAACCCTTAAGGAAACTGAGGGCAACAACATCGACGACAGGAAGTAGTAATAATCCAACTTGTCAGAATATAAAACATGACGTGCTGCGTTTTTCAACGTGGCACGTCATGTTTGTAAACTTGGCACGTGTCGTTTGCAAATTACACACGTGAAGTTTGCGAATTACACACGTGAAGTTTGACAGAACAACATTAGTACACGAACACCCTCACATTCTTCGCACTTCCAGGAGCACCTTGTTCTGCTCGAGGAAGATACTCGATGCCCCTAAGTTGCTGCTCCGAGCCAAGATCGATAACTAGCAAATGGGGAGTTTCGGCTCCCTTTTCTGTTTGCCAATACGTGCTTTCCTGAAGGTCGAACACCTTGTCGCCCAGATGGTTGCCGTTCTCGTCTTCGCTATCTGCATACTTAACCGTCCAAGGCTCACGGCTGATGCGTTTACCTTCATCGTCAAGAGCATATAACTCCGCAACAGCTGTTACATCGCCTTCCTTCTGTGTGCTCAGCACCTCGACGGCAAGATAGCGGCCACGACGATTCCACTTGAAATTGAGTGTCTGCCAGCCGTTGCCTGCCTTCAACTCTCCATCGAAAGCAGGAGCCTTTGAGTTGAGGTCGGGCTTATCGCCAGGATTGTTGTGCTTGTTGTTCTTCTCAAGTTGCAGTTTGTTCAGTTCGGGTTCTGTCTGTCCCCAAACGACACGTTCTGTAGGGCCTGCGATGTCGAGGACAATCACCTCGTTCTTGCCCTTCTTGAGCCAGCAGCCTGGCACATAAAGCGTCTGCTGCGGACCAATCGACCAGATGCGTCCCATCGCATGACCGTTCACCCATACCTGTCCTTTGCCCCACGTCTCGAAGTTGAGGAACGTGTCTCCAACCTTCTTCAGGTCGAAGTAACCTCGATAGTAGCCTCGTCCGAAGATGAGGTCATCCGATTCCTTTGCGAGCCTGAAACCGCGACCGATGACTGGCTCGTTAAGAGATTCGTGAGTGGTCGGTTTTTCCCTTTCCAACTCTCCATTCTGCCTCTTGAAAGCCTGTACTGCCACTTCGTAATCGTCAGGAATGCGAATGCTCTCCCATTGATTAGGCGTATAGGTGATTTCCGTATTGTCAACACCACCAAGATGCGAACCGATTGAGGTAGTGATGGTCGGCTTGCTCACCAAGCCCTTGAAGTCCTTGATGGCACGACCGAAGTTGATGCGCCCCATGCCTTCAACAAGGATCTGCAACTCCTGTCCCTGCTTGATGGGTGGCAAGGTGAGTGTCTTCTCATTCTTCACGCGGTCTATCTTGCCCATGTACTTGCCGTCGATGAAGACTTGGGCGAAGTCGTGGGCATCGATGGTAAGCGTCAATTGACTTGGGAAAAGATTGTTGCCTTGCTGTGGTATGTCCGGGAGACGGGTGCAATAGAGCACAGCGCCCCATCCCATGTCAAGTTCCTCGAAGGTCTTCGGACGGTCTCCGTGAGCCTCTTCTTCGTGTTCCCACCAAGTGTATTTCCAGTCGAAGCCGTTGAAGAGCGGAGCAAACTCCGTCAGCTCGAACTTAGGAACGGTAATGATAGGCATGGGAGCCTTGGGAACAGCAGGCATCTTCTTGCCGTCGTTATACTTCTCCATCATCTTGCGAAGCTCCCAGAACTTAGGCGTTGGCAAGCCCCATTCGTTGATAGGAGCATCATAGTCGTAGCTCGTCACATCTGGGGCAAAGCCTGGACTATTGGCACCTGCCCAATGGCCGAAAGAGGTGCCGCCGTGGGTCATATAGAGCGAGAAACTGATGCCCTTCGAAAGCATCTCGTCCATGCCTTCCACCATATCCTTCGCTGGTCGAGTCTCATGCTGTGCTCCCCACTTGTCAAACCAGCCACTCCAGAACTCGGAACACATTTTGGGAGCATCAGGACGCAGTTCGCCAAGCCTGCGGAACTGTTGGTCGATGTTGGCACCTGTGCCGAAGTTCATTGTCCAAGTCAAGTCCTCGAGGCCGTTCTTCTCGAAGTTCGACGCCCAATCGCATTGGAACAAAGCTAACTCTTTGCCATAAATGCCACGCAAACAGTCACGAATCTCGCTTACATACGGTTTGTCCTCACCATAGCTGCCATATTCGTTCTCAACCTGCATCATGATGATGGGTCCGCCGTTCTGTATGGTAAGAGGCTTCAGCTGCTCGCCTACCTTCTCTTCAAACAGCTTCACACGCTCCATGAAGTATGGATCGCGCTCACGAAGCTTGATGTCTTTCTTCTTGAGAAGCCACCATGGAAGACCACCCATTTCCCATTCAGCACAAACATAAGGGCCAGGACGGACAATGACATACATGCCATTCTTCTGCGCGAGGCGGCAGAACTCGGCCACATCGTTATTGTCTGTGAAGTTGAACTCGCCTTCCTTCTGCTCGTGAATGTTCCAGAAGATGTAAATGCACACGGAGTTCATACCCAGAGCCTTGCACATCTGTATGCGATGCTCCCAATATGGGCGAGGGATGCGCGGGTAATGCACTTCGGCTGCTTTTACAATGAAAGGCTGTCCGTTCAGGAGGAATGTCTTGTTGCCAATGGTGAAATCGTCTGCAGTAATGCTTGCAGAGAACAGCATCAAGGCAATGAATGTCAGAAGTTTAAACAGTTTCATGGTTTATTCGTTTAAAGGTTTCTTTTCTAAAAGCACAACATTTTCGACATGTTGGGTATGCGGGAACATATCAACTGGTTGGATGCGTTTCACTTCGTATTTTTCGGAGAGCAATTGCAGGTCGCGAGCCTGAGTGGCAGGATTGCAGCTTACATAGACGATTCGCTCTGGGTCGGCAAAGAGGATTATATCGATGACATCCTGATGCATTCCTGCTCTCGGAGGATCAGTGATGATGATGTCGGGCTTGCCATGCTTCTGGATGAAATCACGATTCAAAATGTCCTTCATATCGCCAGCATAGAACTCCGTATTCTCGATACCGTTTATCTTTGAATTGACCTTAGCATCCTCGATAGCCTCAGGCACATACTCTATTCCAACGACTTTCCGAGCCTTTCGAGCCACGAAATTCGCAATCGTTCCAGTTCCCGTATAGAGGTCGTAAACGAGTTCATTTCCTGTTAAGCCTGCGAAGTTTCGCGCTACCTTATATAATATATAGGCCTGTTCTGTGTTGGTCTGGTAGAAGCTCTTGGGACCGACCTTGAACCTTAAGCCTTCCATTTCAAGGAAGATATGGTCGGTTCCACTATAGAGCTGCACCTCGAGGTCGCCAATTGTGTCGTTGAACTTCTCGTTGTTCACCCAAAGCAAGCTCGAGACTTCAGGGAAGCCTTCGTGCATCCAAGCCAGCATCTCGAGGGCCTGCTCGCGAAGTTGAGCCGCAGAAAGCATGTCGAAAGGAACGAAGCAGAACTGCATCAAGACCATCAACTCGCCTGTATTCGAGAGACGAATCATCATGTTTCTCAGCAAACCTCGATGCTCACGGGCATTGAAGAAGGTCAATCCGTGCTTGTAGGCATACTCCTGAGCTCCGTTTCGAAGGCGATTGTTAATATCCTCCATCAGTCGACACTCGCGAATGGGCAGTATCTTGTCGAAGGCTCCTGAAGTATGGAACCCAACTGCCCCAGGTTGTTCGAACTTCTTGCCCGATTTAATTTCCTCTTCAGTCAGCCAAATCTTGTCTGCAAAGCCGAATTCCAGCTTGTTTCGATAGCATTCTGTCTTTTCCGAACCAAGGATTGGGTCGCATTCAGGCAAAGGAATCTTACCGATTCGCTCCAGGTTGTCCATCACTTGCTTTTGCTTGTATCGCAACTGTTCCTCGTAAGGAAGAATCTGCCACTTGCATCCGCCACAGACTCCATAATGCGGACAGAAGGGCTCTGAGCGGCGTTCGCTCTTCTTGTAAATGTGCGTGCAAACCGCTTCGGCATAATGATGTTTCTTGCGAGTAATTCTCAAATCAACCACATCTCCAGGCACAACATAAGGCACGAAGACCACCAAGTCATCAATCCTGACGAGTGCCTTTCCTTCGGCTGCAACATCCTGTATCTCAACCTCGTTGTAAACGGGCAATTCTTTCTTTTTCCTCGACATCTTAATGTTCGTTTCTTGTGTTTTCGGTTGCAAATTTATGCATTTTCTTATAATTTTCCACGTTTTCTTTGGGTTAATGAAGAAAAAAGAGTACTTTTGCGAACTTGTAAATCATTAAATACAAAGATATATATCATTATGAGTCAAAAACGTGTTTATACCTTCGGCAATGGACAAGCTGAAGGTAATGCGCAAATGCGCGAGCTGCTGGGTGGCAAGGGTGCCAACCTGGCAGAGATGAACCACATTGGTGTCCCTGTTCCTCCTGGCTTCACCATCACAACCGACACTTGCAATGAGTATTACAAGGTTGGTCAGGAGAAGATTGTTGAGATTCTTCAGAAAGACGTTGATGCTGCCGTTGCTCATACGGAAGCTTTGATGCGTTGCAAGTTCGGCGACCCGAAGAATCCTCTGCTCGTCAGCGTTCGTTCTGGTGCTCGTGCCTCTATGCCTGGTATGATGGACACTATCCTCAACCTAGGTCTCAATGACGAGGTAGCAGAAGGTATGGTGGCTAAGACCGGCAATCCTCACTTCGTTTATGACAGCTATCGCCGTTTCGTTCAGATGTATGGCGACGTTGTGCTCGGCATGAAGCCTGAGAATAAGGAAGACATCGACCCGTTCGAGGCTATCATCGAGAAGGTGAAGGAAGAGCAGGGCGTAACCCTCGACAAGGACCTCTCTGTTGAGTCCCTGAAGAAGCTGGTTGAGCTCTTCAAGAAGGCCATCAAGGAACAGACTGGTCAGGACTTCCCAACCGATCCGAAGGAACAGCTTTGGGGTGCCATCTGTGCTGTGTTCCGCAGCTGGATGAACGAGCGTGCAATCCTCTATCGTAAGATGGAAGGCATTCCCGACGAATGGGGAACAGCCGTTTCTGTAATGGCTATGGTATTCGGTAACATGGGTGACACATCTGCTACAGGTGTTTGCTTCAGCCGTGATGCCGGTAATGGCGAGAACCTCTTCAACGGCGAGTACCTGATCAATGCTCAGGGCGAGGACGTTGTTGCTGGTATCCGTACTCCTCAGCAGATTACCAAGATCGGTTCTCAGCGCTGGGCTCAGCGTGCAGGCATCAGCGAAGAAGAGCGCGTAGCAAAGTATCCTTCTATGGAAGAGGCTATGCCTGAGCTCTATAAGGAGCTGGACGCTCTGCAGGACAAGCTCGAGAAGCACTACCACGACATGCAGGATATGGAGTTCACCGTTCAGGAAGGCAAGCTTTGGTTCCTGCAGACTCGTAACGGTAAGCGCACAGGTACCGCTATGGTCAAGATTGCTATGGACCTGCTCCATGAAGGCATGATCGACGAGAAGACAGCTATCCTGCGTTGCGAACCTCAGAAGCTCGACGAGCTGCTGCACCCCGTATTCGACAAGTTGGCTCTCAGCAAGGCTAAGGCTATCACTCAAGGTCTGCCCGCATCTCCTGGTGCAGCTTGTGGTCAGATTGTCTTCCATGCTGATGATGCAGAAGCTTGGCACCAAGACGGACACAAGGTTATCATGGTTCGAATTGAGACCAGCCCCGAAGACCTCGCAGGTATGTCTGCAGCAGAAGGTATCCTGACTGCTCGTGGTGGCATGACCTCTCACGCAGCCGTTGTGGCTCGTGGTATGGGCAAGTGCTGCGTCAGCGGTGCCGGAGCCATCAACGTGAACTACAAGAACAAAACCGTCGAGATTGACGGCGTTGTATATAAGGAAGGCGACTACCTCTCTTTGAACGGCACAACAGGTCAGGTCTTCGCAGGTGAGATTCCTACTAAGGCTGCAGAACTGAGTGGCGACTTCAAGGAACTGATGGACCTTTGCGACAAGTACACGAAGATGCAGATTCGTACCAATGCCGACACACCTCACGACGCACAGGTTGCTCGCGACTTTGGCGCTAAGGGTATCGGCCTGACTCGTACTGAGCACATGTTCTTCGACGGTCAGAAGATTATCGCCATGCGTGAGATGATTCTTGCCGACTCTGTTGAGGGTCGCGAGAAGGCTCTCGCAAAGCTTCTCCCCTATCAGAAAGCTGACTTCTACGGCATTCTGAAGGCAATGGACGGACTCCATGTGAACATCCGTTTACTTGATCCCCCATTGCACGAGTTCGTGCCTCATGATGAAGCAGGCCAGCAGATTATGGCTAAGGAAATGGGCGTAAGCGTAGAATACATCCAAAAGCGTGTTCAGTCTCTCGCAGAGAACAATCCTATGCTCGGCCATCGTGGTTGCCGTCTTGGCATTACCTTCCCTGAAATCACAGCTATGCAGACTCGCGCCATCCTTGGTGCAGCTTGCCAACTGAAGAAGGAAGGCTACGATCCTCATCCCGAAATCATGGTTCCCCTCATCGGTATTCTCTATGAGTTGAAGCAGCAGAAGGAAATCATTCAGCGCGTTGCTGAAGAAGTCTTCGCTGAAGAAGGCGTTCGCATCGAATTCGAGATTGGTACGATGATCGAGATTCCTCGTGCTGCCCTTACAGCCGATCGTATCGCTACAGAAGCTGAGTACTTCTCCTTCGGTACAAACGACTTGACACAGATGACCTTCGGTTACTCTCGCGATGACATCGCAAGCTTCCTGCCTGCATACCTCGAGAAGAAGATCCTGAAGGTCGATCCATTCCAGGTTCTTGACCAGAACGGCGTAGGTCAGCTCATCAAGATGGCTGTCGAAAATGGCCGCAAGGTTCGTCCCAACCTGCGTACTGGTATTTGTGGCGAGCATGGTGGCGAACCCAGCTCTGTTAAGTTCTGTGCTAAGGTTGGCATGAACTACGCTTCCTGCTCACCCTTCCGCGTTCCCATAGCACGTCTCGCCGCCGCACAGGCTGCTGTTGAGGAATAAGCTAATTCTCTGACAATAAGCAAGGGGATCTGTCCATTTGGGCAGGTCCCTTTTATTGTATTCTGACGAATATTGAGTAAAAACGTCGCATATTATGCGATATTTGCGTTTTCATTTGGTGGTTAAGTTATATTCACTAATGCTTGTTTTAAGCCGCGTAGAGCGATTATTATTGCTTCGGAGCATAAATGTACGTCAAGGTCATTTGAGGCGATTCTGGGGGAAAATAGAGGGGTTACAGAAGGCGTCTAATTCTCGCAACGAGATTGTCATCTCTAAGAGGCCTTGGAGAAGAAGAGTGAGTGAAGAACGACATAGCGTTCCAGTTGTTCCAGTTCCAATTAGGAAAATAAGTACCTAACCCTCTTCCTATAGACTATATAAATTATTAATATATAATTAGTTATATATAATAACAAGGGGTTAATGGTACCTTGATTTTTAATTGGAACAACTGGAACTGGATCGTTTTGTCAAGTTTAATTTCATCTAAAAAGCAGATTTACAATGAGATACGACATCAGTAAGGCTTCTGCGACCTCGATGCCGATCCTTGGAAAAGACAGAAAACACATCAAAAACCTGCTAAAAATGCCACAAAAGCAGGGCATTAACCCCTCGTTCCGATGCTTTTCCTTATTCTAAAGACACATTTACACGTCGGAAAAAATCAGTCTGAAGGCCTCGTATAGAAGATTTTTTGCACTAAGTAGCCTGTTTCATGTGCAGAAATGGCACTTTTGACACGCTAAACTGTCACTTTCAGGACGTTAACTGTCACAACTTGGCACGCCAGAATGGTCGAAATCGCATCCTGCAGATTCAAGTCAGTAGTGTTGTAATGAGGCTATCTACTTGACTTCTATACCAGAAGTGGTGTATGTCTTGCCGTCACGAAGGATGTAGATTCGTCCGTTCCGAAGTACCTTTTCTGTCTTTGAGGAAGCCTTAACGACATTTATGCCATCGACGTAGGATTCGTAGACACGGAATGTTGAACCATCATCGGTAGGGCTGTTCCGGTCGTTCCAGAACTTGAGCGGACCTCCAGGACCTCCAAACTGATTGACACAGGTGTATTCTGTTCCTGGAACACGCAGGACAAAGCCATCGCGGTTAGGGAGCAAATCCCATACATACTGGCCCGGTCGCATGACTGCACAATCATTATCGGGTGTGAGGGACTCGTCGAAACCACTTGTACGATTGTAGACAACAACATGATAGGGGTCTCCACCAAACGCCCATTGATAGGGATCGGAGAAGAGATCTTCATCCGGAACCACATCATAGGCATAATAAGGTTCGGAATCCAACCTGCTGACAAAGTAATTGGTGCGAATGGTCATGTCGTACCAATAGATGTCTGTATCATTAGACGAGAACTGGAAAGGACCGTACCACAACACTTCATAATCGATTGTCGTGTCGTCTTCTATTTGATAAGGCATGTCGTCAGGTTCCTGAAGGCTGACAAAAGCATTGGCCCATTCGCTTGAAGGAGCGGGAGGCTCTGAGCCTTTAGGCATTTTGCGCACTTCCGAACCAACAACCTTTCCGTTGAAGATGTAACGGTTTGTTACGGCAAAGAGCGAACCGGAAGCCAGTTCGAGAGCTTCTGACGGGTCGAAATCAGCCACTTCTTCAATCTTCCATCTGTTTCCTGGGTCAGGAGTTGTGTAGCCGTTGATGACGAGTATCGAGCTGTTATGGTTGAAATAGAGTGTCTGGCCCTGATCCGAGATGCACGACATCATGTAGAGATATTGTCCGTCAGGCCTTGTCGGATCGAAGTCAATAGGTGTGCCTAACATACCCACCCAAGTTCCATTGTTGTTATATGCTAGGAACTTCTTTGTCACAGGGCTGTAGATGTAGTTGTTTCCTTCTATGCTGATGATGGCGAACTGGTAGTCTTCTTCTGGCGCGCTGAAGTTTCTGGCCTGATCCACAGTCAGGCCATTATGGTCGGCTGTAAGCACCAGGGCACCACGCTGACAGGTTATATTGTAGAGTTTGTCGTTGTCGAACTCCACAAAATCTATTGGATCTGGTATGTCAGGACGTCTTCCAGAGACGATGTCGTCGTAGATTTGCTGGGTTCGCGTCTGGAGCCAGTTTGCGGCATCCACGGCCTGTTGGGCATAGTTCGTATTGTCTCCCCACTTCGAACGGTTCAGGTTGAAGGAGTTTTTGGCAAAGTCGTAATAGTCCTGACAATATTCGAGGAGCTCCTGCAGGTCGTTCTCCATAAACTCTTCCCATAGCTCGCGATACACATCACTGAGTGGTGCGTACTTGAAACGAAGGTCCTGGATGAAGTTGACCACTTCCATAGCGGGCATGTCTATCCAGTAATTGCTGGTGGATTCGTTCCTGAAATAGCTTCTGCTTTTCTCGTAACCGAAGCACCAGTCGAGGTCCCAAACTGGTCCGAAAATGTACTTGCAGGTATCTTCCACAAAGCTTTCGCGATAGCAGAAAGTACTCTTCGGATGATAGAACTCGTAGTTTAGGGTGAGTTCGTTCACCATCATGAAGCGGCAAAGCTGCTCTATATCGACATATCTGGAGATGTCCTGACCGCGATAAAGTGCCGACATGAAGCGGTTGAAACTGGTCTGGATGGTTCCCAAAGTCAGGGTGGTCGTGCCTTCGCTGAAGTCAGGTTCCTTGACGTTGATGGGCAGGTTGTAGGGAGAAGAACGGAACTTCTGACCTTCAGGTTCGTCGTAATAGGAATCGAGCTCGAGCAAGGCTGCTCCTGTCTCGTCTTCGAGGTCGACACTATTGTTCGAGAGTCCCACTTTCTCTGTGAAATTGTAGCTGCCACGATATTCGCCATTCAGATAGATATCAACTGGGACGATATGGTTCGCAGCAGATGCTCCCATCAGGTTCGCTGCTTTCATGCCAATGGCATTCGACATCATCGAGCCGCCAATACCGTTTGCGAGCAACACCCACGACTTGCCTTTCGTCATTCCGAGGGGCTTCACGCTCTCTGCGAACTTCAATCGATAGGGTTTCTTTGCCCAGCCCCAACTGCTGTTGCCTCTTCCCTTGATTTGTACGGGAGTCTCTTCCATCGAGGGGAAGATGTCGTGACCGTCAATCGTGATGGTCGCGTCCTTGTAGTAGTCCTTGCTCGTGATGGGTTGTCCGTCGGAAGTGTTGATGTAGATGGTAGGCACCTCTGCCCTATCCGTCAGCCAATCGACATGCACACGAATGCCACGTCCGTAAGGATGCATGAAGTACTTGTTGTCCGCCTCTGCCGTCAGAATCTTGTAACCTGGTCTGCTGACGAGATAATAGATGTCTTTGTCGAAGCGCAAACGGTCGCCCACTTCACCTTGAAGCTTTTCGTTGGCATAAACGATTGCTTCGTCTTCGGAGAGTCCGAAGATGGGTGTGAGGCGTTTTCCGATGGCTCCAATCGTAGCGAAGACTGTGTCTCCAACTATCTCGCCATTTACTGCCGCGAAGAGCTGGTCGTTTGTTTTCTTCGTGAACCTGAACCAGTCGAAGGTCGGGAAATCTGTTGGCGTCTGTTCGCTCACGGAATCCACTTCGGAGAGGTTGTATTTGTAGGTCCAGTCGAAAGTGGTTTCGATGAGGAGTTTCCCTTCGCTTTCGTAATAATTGGTAATGTATTTGAGCGGATAGGCTTCCAATCGTCCGTCTGAGAGGTAAACATGCAGGGCTTCAGGGAACTTGATGGGCGTATATTCGTCAGTAGGACCTATCGGCTCCGGGTCGTCTCCAGGGTCAGTACCGTCTTCTTTCTTGAAGAAGACATAGCGCTCGTTTGCACTGTTTCCGTTGCTACCCCTGTAGGTTCCAAGCATATTGGAGCCGCTTCTGAGGTTCCAATAATAGTCCGTATCGATGGTGCTCTGAACGGAATAGGCTCCGTCTTCACCCTGTATGATGTTCCAATATTCCGAATGGTCGCCTGGAGACTCGGAAGCCAGCGTCATGTACTTGTAGTACTGGTCCTGCCTGTCGTAAGTGAAGACAAGCAAATCGCCTGTCGCTTCATTGCGGAAAGTATAGCCGGAACGCGTGTTTGTAACGATCCAATAAGCATCTTCCGTCTTCTCCTGACCACCCGTAACATAGTAGATATAGGGGTCGACATTGTGATATGAACCCAGTCCGAGCCATCCCTCGAGATTGGTGTTTGAGATATAATATACGCCGTCTTCGATTGGAGAGTCAGCATGAACAGCCGACGGGAACAATCCCAGACAGGCAAACAGGCTAATTAACAGGTAATAATAGTTTCTTCTCATTTAAAGGTTTCAGTTTTTGGCACAAATATAACATTTTTTACGACACGAAACGACAAATCCCCCTGAAAAAAGGATTTAAAGGCGTATTTGCAAACGTATAGTGTCACGATTGCAATCGTATAGTGTTACGTTTGCGATTAA
>JAGCFN010000138.1 GCA_017650085.1 Bacteroidaceae bacterium
GTTTCCAGCATAAGCGAGAACAGTCCTGTACTTGTTCAGGGTGAAGGTGAACTCGAGCTTACTGCAACAAATGCAACAATTGGTGCAACTCCAGAAGAGGCTCCTACAAATGGTCTCCTGCAAGGTACCTTCAAGAGCCTTCCTGCTCCAGTCGGTTCCTATGTTTTGCAGAACCAGAATGGCGTGACAGGTTTCTATCAAGTGGCAGAAGTTCAGCCTCAGGTGCCTGCCTTCAGAGCCTATCTGAATGCTCCTGCTTCAGGCGTCAAACTCTATACATTTGGTGATAACGCTACAGGAATCAATGACCTTAACCTTGACCTGAACCAGAGCGAAACCATTTACAACCTCGCAGGTCAGAAGGTAAGCAAGGCCAAGAAAGGTGTTTATATCAGTAACAGAAAGAAAGTCCTTTATTAAAGCATTGAGCCATGAAAAGATATATCAAACCAAGCATAGAGAGCCTTCGGGCAGAATGTTCACAGATAATAGCAGTCTCTATCATAGACGGAGGCTCGGCCAACAATTCCGAAGTCATGACTAAGGAAGACAACAGTTGGGATATCTGGGAAGAATAAACTCATAAACTCTCCACCAAAGAAGCCCCTTCTCTGCCTCTGTATCGAGGAAAGAGAGGGGGCTTCTGGTTCCTGAGAGTTCCACTTGGCGTGGGCTTGTTGGAAACGACTAAGGTGACGATGGCAAATGACTAGTGTGACGATTGCCAACGTCACACTATACGATTGCAATCATAACACTATACGTTTGCCTTCGTCGCACTATATGTTTTGCGGCTCAATGTGGGATGTGAGTTTTCTCTTGCAGTTGCATTTCCGAGCATTTCATTCGGCTCTTGAAATTTTCTCTAAAAAAAAAGGCTTTCGTCTTTGCAGATTTTGGAAATATGTGTACCTTTGCATCCGAAAATTAAAAATCGATGCAAGTTAACTACTACATAACTGGGTCGCGGGACGAAGTGTTGACGCCGTCTGGTTCCCACGTTTTTCAGTTTGATAAAAGAAGCCATTTTCGCTGTCACCTTTAGCGAGAGTGGCTTTTTCTTATATGGAAAAGTACTAGGATAATAAACATAAAATAAGAACACGATTATGAAACTCAAGAAAGTTCTCGTATTAGGCAGCGGTGCGCTGAAGATTGGTCAGGCTGGCGAGTTTGACTATTCCGGCAGTCAAGCCTTGAAGGCTCTCCGCGAAGAGGGCATCTACTCGGTGCTTGTCAATCCCAACGTCGCAACCATCCAAACCAGTGAAGGCATTGCGGACAAGGTTTACTTCTTGCCCATCACACCTTATTTTATAGAGGAAATCATCAAGAAGGAGCAACCTGACGGCATCATGTTGGCTTGGGGCGGACAGACAGGCTTGAACGTAGGTACTGCTCTCTACCAGAATGGCGTGCTCGAGAAGTATGGCGTCAAAGTGCTTGGCACCAGCGTCGAAGCCATCATGAATACCGAGGACCGTGACCTCTTCGTCAAAGAACTTGGTAAGGTCGACCTGAAAGTGCCTACAAGCCAGGCTTGCGAGACACTCGACGAAGCCATCGCAACTGCCCGTCGCATCGGCTATCCCATCATGATTCGCTCGGCTTACGCACTTGGCGGTTTGGGAAGCGGCGTTTGTCCGGACGAGAAGACTTTCAAGGAGATTGCAGAAAGTGCCTTCACTTTCGCCCCTCAAGTACTTGTTGAGGAGAGCCTCAAAGGTTGGAAGGAGATTGAGTTCGAGTGCATCCGCGACGCCAACGACCATTGCTTCACCGTCGCTTCGATGGAGAACTTCGATCCTCTCGGCATTCATACAGGCGAAAGTATTGTGGTAGCTCCTACATGTTCGCTGAAAGACGAGCAGGTTAAAATGCTTCAGGAACTCACTGTCAAGTGCGTTCGTCACCTGAATATTGTGGGCGAGTGCAACATTCAGTTTGCCTTCAACGCAGAGACAAACGATTATCGCATCATCGAGATCAACGCTCGTCTGTCCCGCTCATCAGCCCTCGCAAGTAAGGCAACAGGTTATCCTCTTGCTTTTGTGGCTGCAAAGATAGCTCTCGGCTACACCCTCGACCAGATTGGTGAAATGGGAACTACGAACAGTGCTTATGTTGCTCCTTCGCTCGACTACCTGATTTGTAAGATTCCTCGCTGGGACCTTACGAAGTTTACGGGTGTGAGCCGCAAGATCGGCTCCAGCATGAAGTCCGTTGGCGAAATCATGAGTATCGGTCGCAGCTTCGAGGAAATGCTTCAGAAGGGCTTGCGTATGATAGGTCAAGGCATGCATGGTTTCGTTTGCAACGACCATGTGAAGTTCGAGAACCTTGATGAAGAACTCGCTAATCCTACTGATCTCCGCATCTTTGCCCTTGCTCAGGCACTCGAAGAAGGCTATTCTGTGGAGCGCATAGAAGAATTGACGAAGATAGACAAGTGGTTTATCGAACGCATGAAGAACATCGTCGACTACGAACACAAACTGCAAACCTACAACTCCATCGAGGAGGTTCCTGCCGACGTTATGCGTAAGGCAAAGATATTGGGCTTCAGCGACTTCCAGATTGCAAGGTGTGTCCTCAATGTTCATACAGGCAACATGGAGAAGGAGAACTTGGCCGTTCGCGCTTACAGAAAGAAGCTCGGCATACTTCCTGCTGTGAAACGTATCCCAACGGTTGCCAGCGAGCATCCCGACCTGACGAACTACCTCTACATGACCTACGCTGTGGAAGGTCATGACATCAACTTCTACAAGCATGAGAAGTCAGTTATCGTGCTCGGTAGTGGTGCCTATCGAATCGGCTCCAGCGTTGAGTTTGACTGGTGTTCGGTCAATGCGATACAGACTGCACGCAAGCTCGGATACAAGAGCATCATGATAAACTACAACCCGGAGACTGTTTCGACGGACTACGATATGTGTGACCGCCTCTACTTCGACGAGTTGTCCTTCGAGCGTGTGCTCGATGTGATTGACCTCGAGTCACCTCGCGGTGTCATTGTCTCAACAGGTGGACAGATTCCGAACAACCTCGCGATGAAACTTTACCGACAGAGTGTGCCCATCCTCGGCACATCTCCTATCAGCATCGACCGTGCCGAGAATCGTGGCAAGTTCTCTGCTATGCTCGACAAGCTCGGCATAGATCAGCCAAGATGGAGTGCGTTGACGAGCATGGAGGATGTGAAGCAGTTCATCGACGAAGTGGGTTATCCTGTTCTGGTTCGTCCCTCGTACGTCCTCTCGGGAGCTGCCATGAACGTCTGCTATTCGGATGATGAGTTGGAACGCTTCCTCCAGATGGCAAGCGAAGTCAGCAAGGAATATCCTGTCGTCGTAAGTAAATTCATGACAGAAACAAACGAAGTTGAGTTCGATGCAGTTGCTCAGAACGGAGAAATCGTGGAGTATGCCATCTCCGAACACGTTGAGTATGCAGGTGTACACTCCGGCGATGCCACGATGGTCTTCCCTGCACAGCAGTTGAGCTTTGCCACAGCTCGACAGATAAAGAAGATGAGTCGTGCTATTGCCAAGGAATTGAACATCAGCGGACCTTTCAATATCCAGTACTTGGCGAAGGGTCGTGACGTGAAAGTTATCGAGTGCAATCTGCGTGCAAGTCGATCGTTCCCATTTGTCAGCAAGGTTCTGAAACGCAATTTCATCGAGACGGCAACTCGCATCATGCTCGACGCACCTTATGCAAAGCCTGACAAGAGCGCTTTCGACATTGATCACATTGGCGTGAAAGCCAGTCAGTTCTCTTTCGCTCGTTTGCAAAATGCCGACCCGATTCTTGGCGTGGACATGAGCTCGACTGGTGAGGTTGGCTGTCTTGGCGACAGTTTCGAAGAGGCATTGCTCAATAGTATGATAGCCACTGGTTACAAGATTCCTCGCAAAGATAAAGGTGTAATGATAAGTAGTGGTGGCACGAAGGAAAAGGTCGCCATGCTCGACGGAGCCCGTATGCTGACTCAAGCCGGCTACACTATCTATGCGAGTGAAGGTACAGCCAACTTCCTCAACGAGAATGGCGCGAAAGCAATTGCAGTAAGCTGGCCGGATGAGGACAAGCCAGGCATGGAGAATGTGATGAAGATGATAGCAGAACACAAGTTTGACCTCGTCGTCAACATCCCCAAGAACCGCACAAGTCGCGAGTTGACTAACGGATATAAGATTCGTCGTGCAGCTATCGATCACAATATTCCACTCATTACGAATGCTCGCCTCGCAAGTGCTTTCATCGAAGCATTCTGCACGTTGTCTGTCGAAGACTTGAGCATCAAGAGCTGGAACGAATATTAAGACTTAATGCACATTCTCGAACTCCCTTCTTTCTTCCCGCCTCATGGAGGTTTGTTCTGCTTGGAGCAGGCAAAGGCATTGAAGGCTTTGGGGCATGAAGTACGTATCGTGAGTGTCTTGGAACTTGGCGTTTCCAAGGATAGCGCGTTCTACTTTACTGCAACTTGGCGAGAAGAAAGAAGGGAGATGGAGGGTGTGGAAGTCTTCTGCACTTATATGCGGGCTGTTCCAAAGGCGGTCCGCTACAATATCAATCATTGGATTAGCCTTTGCGAAAGGGCGGTTGAGAGATATATCCGTCGTTTTGGGAAGCCTGATGTGCTTCATGCTCATTGCTGTAAGAATGCTGGATTGGCAGCAAAGGAAATCTCCCTGCGTTTGGGTATTCCATTTTTCATTACAGAGCACATCCCTTCTGGCTTTTACGAGCGAGACTTCGGTCGGGGATGGCAAAGACATGGTTGGTTGAAGGAAAGAATGCAGCAGACCTATGAGGCTGCCACTTGTGTTATTCCTGTCAGTCGTGAATTGGTAGATGATTTAGCTCCATACTTTGGCACGGCTTACTGCTTTCATCCCATCTCAAACGTTATCGATACGGACTTCTTCACATTTCGTGAGCGCAAACCCCTCGGCAACCGTCCATTCGTTTTCTGTTGTCCGGCTGTCGCAGATATCTATCGTAAGGGTTATGATGTTTTGGCAGAGGCGATTGCATATTTGTCAGAAAATGTCGAACTGCATGTTGTAGGACAGGGTACGGACTCACGAGTCATGCAGAAACTCTTTGCCCAAAAGCCAAATGTACATTTGCATGGGCATCTGGATAAGCGAGGTGTGCGCGATTTGCTTTGGCAGAGTGATGCTCTTGTCTTGCCGAGTCGCAGCGAAGCCCAACCTCTTGTCATTCTTGAAGCACTTTCTACAGGCATTCCTGTAGTTACTACTGAATGCGTTCCTGAGTCTCTTCGCATTCCTGAAGCTTGCCTGTTAGCACCTATAGGTGATGCGAAGGCGTTGGCAGAGAAGATGCGTGAAGTGATGCGTGTCGCCCCTTCCCATGAATTCTCCGATGTTGTTAAAGGTATGGCTTCTCCTTCCGTCATAGCCAAACAATTGACGGAACTCTTTGCTTCGTAGAATAAGGCACGTGACGTTTGCAATTTACTAGTGTGACATTCGCAAATTACTAGTGTGACATTTGCAAATTACTAGTGTGAAGTTTGCCAACGACACACGTTATGTTTGACGATTAAGCACGCCAAGTTTTGAAGTGTGGCAGGTTGCCTGAAAATCAATTGGTTGTGAGGTTCCAGGGAAAGTTCAGTTCCTTCAGCTTTTCCGAGACGTTTATGGTGTCGCGTTTCCATACTGGTTCAGGAAATACGGCTTCTGGCATATACAATAAATCGAGTTCAGGAATATCCAAGGGACTCTCTTCTCCCGGCCGATAGGGAACCTCGTTTGGGAAATATGGCGTGATCTCCACCATCGAAAAGCCTGCCCTGATGATGTCCAACTCGCGGGCTGCAGCACGGCTCAGGTCGACAATCCGGCTTTTCAGGTAAGGTCCGCGATCTGTGACGCGCACATAAACAGTTTTGTTGTTTTGAGGATTGCGTACCTTCAGTATCGTTCCGAAAGGGTATTTCAAGTGTGCACAAGTCATACTGTCCTTGTTGTAGATCTCTCCACTCGCAGTCCGTCGTCCGTGAAACTTGTCGGCATAATAGGATGCATTTCCTCTGACTGTTGTCCCTTGTGCATGAATACTGGATGGGTAAAAAGCGAGGAGCACGAAAAGGGAGGAAAGGAGTTTTTTCATAGGCATAGTATGTCCATTATTGCTCAATTCGGCTGCAAGTTACCTTTTTCTGTGCAATAAAATGCATAATTAAAGGTTTTTTTCCTCTAAAAGGCCCATGTCTTATATTTTTTTAGTAATTTTGCGCACAAAACTATGCAAACTAAAATGAAAAGATCTGTATTATCGCTGCCAATCTGTGCTTTGTGCCTTGTCTTCATGGCTTCTTGCGTTTCAAACAAGAAGATGATATATTTGCAAGGTGCCACTCAGGAGTATGCAGTACCCCAAGCCATAGAGGATTACTTCGAACTGCAGGTTCAGTCGGACGACCAGCTTGCAATCTCCGTTTCAAGCAAGGACGAAGAGCTGCTCCAGCGTTTCAACAACAATACCCTTATAGGTGGTGGCAGCAATTCGCGTACTGGAACGAACTCTGTCAATGTCTCTTCTGGCGTCGCTTATTTTACAGTAAATAAGGAAGGAAACATCGAGTTCCCCATCTTCGGCACGCTGCATGTGGGAGGTATGACGACAGGAGAGGTTTCGTCGATGATACAAAAGCGCATGAAAGACGAGGGGTATATTTACGATGCCATAGTCAATACGAAGATTATGAGTTTCAAGGTGACTGTGATGGGCGATGTGAAGAATCCTGGCACACAGACTTATCAAGGCGAACGACTTACCATACTGGAGGCTCTCGGCAAGGCTGGTGACTTGACGAACAGCGCTTATCGCGACAATGTCCTCGTCATTCGTGAAGAGAACGGCATGCGAAAGGCATACGAAGTCAATTTGCTTGACAATCAGGCAGTCTTCAAATCGCCTGCTTATTACTTGCAACAGAATGACGTCATCTATGTTCAGCCAAACAAAAGCCAACGCGTGAAAGGCAGCACAAGCTATACTTGGCTTTCAGTCGGCAGTACTGTTGTAGGTATGGTGGTCAGCATTGTTTCCCTTATTGTTGCACTTAAGAAGTAATATTTCTATGGAAGTAAACAATAATCATACACCTCGTAACCGCAGACAAAAGAATACAGGCGTTGAAGAAACCATTACTTTGCGAGATGTCCTTGATACCTTCGTCGCCAATTGGGTGTGGTTCCTCATCTCTGTAATTATATGCTTGGCAGCATCCAGGTTTTATCTTGCAACAAAGTCCAAGGTCTTTCAACGTCAGGCAGTAATGCTTGTCAAAGACGACAGTTCTCAAGGCGGCAGACGTTCTAACATAAGTACCGATGCTCTGATGCAACTCAATGGTGTCATGGCAGGTTCAAGCGTCAAGAACGAAGTCTATATTCTTCACTCCTTCCAACTTGCTCAGGAAGTAGCAAGGAATCTTCATCTCGATGTTATGTATAATATACGGATGGGGCTGCGTAATGTGTCGCTTTATAAAAACCGTCCTTTCTCCGTTGAATTCATTACGGATTTTACTGTACCTGCAAGCTTTAAGTTCACCATCGACAGCAGTCGTGGTGGAACCATTGCAAACGTGAAGTATGGAGTACCATATGAAGATTCGGATTTCACGGCAAAAGTGGAGTGGGGCAAAGTTGTGAAGACTCCATTCGGCAACTTCGTGGCAACTCCAGTTGAAGGTCAGCTCCAGGATTTCATCGGTATGACTGTCGGTGTGCAACGAATCAGCGTGGAGAATGCTGCAATTATGTTGTATAATAAGGTGACAAGTAGCGAAATAGACAAGGAAAGCACTTTGGTTCGCATCACTTGTACTGATACAAACATTCAGCGAGCAGACGACATCCTCAATGGCTTGCTTGACGCTTACAAACGCAGTATTATTGACGATAAGAATCAGATCGCTAAAAGCACATCTGCATTCATTGAGGACCGTATCGCCTTAATTCATTCCGAGCTGAGTGAAGTGGAAGGTCAGATGGCAGAGTTCAAGCAAAACAGCGGTTTGGTCGACCTCAAGGCAAGCAGCGATGCGTACATTTCGCAGAGCAGTACAGCCCGCCAACGTACCATTCAAGCTGAGACACAATACTCTATGATTGAGTATCTCGTGGATTATATCAGCCAGAATATGACTGGCAACAATCTTATCCCGACGATGGGTGGAATCAGCGATGCAGGCATTACGACTCAGATTGGAAACTATAACCAGCTGATGCTGCAACGCAACCATTTGGCTGAGAATACCTCGGAGAATAGTCCCGCCATTACAGAATACGATCGTAACCTCGAGCAGATGCGAACGGCTATACTTGCTTCTCTTAAGGGTTATAGTGCAAGCCTAAAACTTCAGGTAGACAAGGCAAGAAAGGAAGAAGCAGGGCTGATGGGCAATTTGCAGAAAGTGCCTCAGAAAGAAAAGGAAGTCATTGATATCGCGCGTCAGCAAAGCATCAAGGAAACTCTTTATACCTATCTTCTTAACAGACGTGAGGAAACTGCTTTGCAACTTGCAATTACGGAGGCAAATATACGCATCGTAGAACAGCCTTTTGGCAGTCGTTCTCCCATCGCTCCCCGTACAAAAGTCATCACTCTGCTGGCTCTAATCATCGGTGTCGTCGTGCCCTTCCTCTTCTTCCAGATAAAGAAACTCTTCGATACGACTGTGCATGGACGTAGAGATATTGAAAAGTATACCACAATCCCCATTTTGGGTGAGGTTCCTCACAGTCAGGCTGGCATTCGAGACTCCGAGATTGTTGTTGACGGAGACAAGGATGATGCTCTGGCAGAGGCATTCCGTATGATACGTTTCAACATGCCTTTCATCAATAAGGACGCTCGTGTCATCATGCTGACTAGCACCATGCCTGGCGAAGGCAAGACGTTCATCAGCGGTAACTTCGCTGCGACTCTTGGCTTGACAGGTAAGAAAGTTGTGTTGGTAGATGCCGATATTCGTAAGCGCACCAGAAGTCGTCTTGCATCCAAGGCAGGCGACTATGGACTCACATCTTTCCTCTCTGGTAATATCGACGATGTGTTTAGCCTCGTTGCCACAGGAAGCAAAAAGTGCAACCTTGACATTCTGCCTGCCGGCATCATGGCACCTAATCCAACGGAACTGCTTATGAGCGATCGATTGGAACAGTGTATTGAGCAACTTAAGACGCGTTACGACTATGTCATTATTGATAATGTACCTGCACAAGTCGTTGCCGATGCTGGTATTGTCAATCGTGTTGCCGATCTTACTATCTATGTTTTGCGTGAAACGAAGGTTGACCGTCGTTATCTACCCGAATTGGAACGCCTACATCAGGAAAAGATATTCAACCATCTGTGCATCGTAATCAACGATAGTCGAGCCAGAAGCAAGAAATACGGCTATGGTTATGGATACGGTTATGGTTACGGCTATGGCAGCAAGGAGAACAAAAAGAGTCTGATGGAAAAACTCTTCCACCGTAAATAGTCAAAGGAAAGAACAGAAGAATATGTGTAAAGAAAAAGGCGTGCCATTGTGGTACGCCTTTTCTTGTGTTATCGTTAAACGCTTTGTTCTTCCGGTTTGTTCTGCTTACCAAATGTCCTCTGGTTTTTCTGGATTGTCGTAGACATCCTTGGCGCAGTATTCCATGTAGTCCATGTAGAAGAAGCGTGTGTCGTCGTCCATAACGGTCTTGAACTTGATGTAGTACGTCTCGTCTGGATCCATGGTTTCGCGAATGATGATACGCCGAACGCAGATGTTGGATGCACGCATCATTGAAGCTGTTCCAGGACCGCCAGCACAGTATTGATTACATCCCTTCATGAAGCCGTTATTGCGCAGACGTTTGTCAACTTCGATGTTGTATTCATCGTCATCAGTATCGGGTTCGTAGCCAATGTCGCTTGGTACGTCGCCATTTTTGGTGTGGAGTTTGTTGTCGGCACTTTGGCGAAGATCAATGGGAATACCCATAGCAGCGAGTTTGCTCTTGTTGGATCCCCAATAGAACTGTACCATACCACGCATGTTACCACCGCATTGGATTGCAAAGCGAAGTTCGTAAGTGCCTCGACGTGGGACGGGTGGTAGGCGCATCGTGCATTCCAAGAGTCCGCGGATACTCATCTCGTCGCCCTGCATATTTTGCCATCCGTTGCCTCGTCCTGTCCAATAGTTGAATCGGGTATCTTTCGAGATGTCGACGTCTTCGAGGTATTTGTACTCCTGATCTGTCGGGATGTAGACATTTTTGTGTCTGTCATCGGTTATCTCAGAGCAGCGAATGTCGTTGTTCATGAACTCTGGCCACATGCTTGGCACACTCCAACGGATACGTTGTTTCTGGAGGTTGTTTCGTGTGTCATCGCTGTAGTAGAGCAACTTGTTGATTGGATAGATGATGCCGTTGCGGATATTGTTTTCGCCTTCGAGGTTGGGCTCGCCGATTGCGATGCCTTCCTTCTCTGGATCACATGAGAGTTCCTGATATGTGCCTCTGCGATCGTTGTCGAGGTTGGGGAATCGATTGAGGTAGACACCTTCGCTCTCCTTGCTCTCGAAGATTTTCAAGAGGCGTCGTTTGCCCATAGTCGTGTAGAACTCCATTACGGCGACGGAGGGCACTTTGCGGTTGATGTCGTAGCCTTTCTCGTTGTAGTGATAGACGAGTTTGTTGGCTGGCAGTCGTTCTGGGAGGAGGTGATAGGTGATGAATTGGTAAAGAAGATTGTCTTCGGACGTGTAGTCGTCGTCACGCTTGAGTTCTGGGTATACGCCTTGTCCAGCGAGATAATCCATGACGTCTTCGAGGGTGATGTCCTTGACTTCTTTTCCTATTGCCTGAGTCCAGAACTCGTCGGTCTCGGCAAAGAATGTGAAGCCGTAGTAGCGATGCTCTGGTGTATAGAAGATTTGGGCGCTGCCGTTTTCGTCGTCATTGTTCTTCTTTGGAATCTTTGTTCCCCTCTGGAAGAGGTCTTCGTAGGCTTCGTCGCGGTTCTTTGAGAGTTCGCCGAAGAGTCCGCAAGCATGAACTATCTTTGCTGAAACGACGAATCCGGAGTTTTCATCCTCGATGTACTTCTTGAGCAAGTAGTCCATCGTGTTGTTACTTGGGGAGATGACGTTGTGCATGGAGTGTATGACGCCGTTTATGCAGAGGATGTCGCGGTTAATCACGTCGATGAGACAGTCGTTGACGAGCAGGCTGTCGGGCTGGTCGGTGTATTGAACGATGAGTTTGCGGTCGTTCATGTTGGGCAGAGGAAACTCTACGCTTTTGGATGTCGAGTTCTGCTGGGGGAAATTGCTTATTTGGTATTCGCTGTAGTCGTCGCCGCTGTCGATAATACTGTTGAAGACAATGACGTGAGCTATGGAGTCGCGTTTGTGCTCATTGGGGAATGCGTCCCACGATGCTTCAGGGATAAGTCCTTGAGTTACAAGCGAGTCGAGGTACTCCTGGATGGCGTCGTTCGTGGGGGCGAAGATGGTGTAGTGCCCTCGTGCCGAGAGGAGCTGGCGAACGTTGGTCTCGCTGATGTTGCTGACCATGACTTCTCCGAGCAGACGATAGTATTCGCTGTACTGTTCGTGTTTGCTCAAATAGCTGGTGATTGTCTCTTCTTTGAAGACATAACGAGCGGATGTGTCGATCTCTTCTGTGCAGCTTGCCATTACCAAAGCGATGGCTGCGATAACGTAAAGAAGGTGCTTTCTCATATAAGATATTAAGGCTAATTAATCTAATTATTGTTAGTTTACAAAGCACAAATATACGTTTTTTTACATTTGAAACAAAGGATTACCGCTTTTTTTTTGATATCTGGTCGCGAGAAACCGCAAAAAGGGTGGAGTTTAGAACTTGACGAGTTAAAATATGGCGTGTGAAGTTGGCAAACATCACGTTTGACGTTTGCAATTTACTAGTGTGAAGTTTGCGATTTACTAGTGTGAAGTTTTCGATTTACTAGTGTGACGTTTGCCATCGTCACTGCAGTCGTTTTCAGCCTTCCCTTAGCTCCCTCGAAATCAATGCTGCAATCTGTTCCTTCCAGCGTCTATTCTGAGGAAGACAAAGAGCAGAATGGTGAAGCCCCATAGCGAAGAACCTCCGTAACTGAAGAAGGGTAGGGGAATGCCTATGACTGGTGTCAGTCCCAATACCATTCCGACATTGATGAAAACGTGGAAGAGGAAGATGCTCAGCACGCAATAGCCATATATCCGGCCAAACGTATATGGCTGTCTCTCAGACAGATGCATGAGCCTCAATATGAGCGAAAGGAAGAGCAGAAGCACTATGGCGCAACCGATGAAACCTTCTTCCTCGCCAACAGTACAGAAGATGAAATCTGTGTCCTGTTCAGGCACATATTTGAGTTTCGTTTGAGTCCCGTTCAGGAATCCTTTGCCTTCAAGTCCGCCAGAACCGATGGCGATCTTGGCTTGAATCACATTATAACCTGCCCCTCGAGGGTCGTCTTCCAAGCCTAGAAGAACTCGGATTCGAGTCTGTTGATGTGGCTCCATAACTCTGTTCAGCACGAAATCCGCAGAATAGAAGAACCCCATGCTCCCCAATGTGAAAAGAGCGATGAGACAGTAAGGCAGGGCCCGATCGCGAAGAGACAAGTAGAGGAGATATATCGCCGTAGCCCCACAAACGAAAACCATTGCCCAAACTGCATTGCAAGGATATACGAAACGGGCAAAAAGAACTGCCGCCACATCCGTAATCAACGCGTAAAACAGGATGCGACGGGCAAGGGCTCTCGCTCCTTGCCGATATACCCAAATGAAGCCAACCGTAAAGATTTGTATGAGAATCATGACTAGAGCATGCCCCAAACTCATCTGTTCTATGCCGAAAAGCGGCGCATCTGCAAAACGAACACCTACCACGAAATAGACAACGGCAGAAATGGCCGTAAAGAGCAAGCAGCCAGGCATTCCTTCGCGATAGAGCATCAGGAAGAGCGCACTATAGACCAAAGCACTTCCTGTCTCTTTCTGCAAGACAATTAGCCCCATCGGTATGACAATCAGGACAATGCATATGACAAAGTCTCGCCAGTTCCTCACGTCGAAGCCATAAGTGCTCATCACTTTTGCCAAGCACAAAGATACGCCAAACTTTGCAAATTCTGCAGGCTGAATGCTGAAACTTCCGATCTTGATCCAAGACATCGAGCCCTTGATATCGTGTGCCAAGAATGGCGTCACAAACAGAAGGACAAGGAAACATATATATATAATGTACGAGAGCGACTCGATAAGTCGGTCGTCTGTCATTAGAATAAGGAAGGCAAGAAGCAGCGAACTTCCTATCCAAACGATTTGCATTCCGCTTCGAGTAGAGAAGTCAAGGATGTTGCCAGCTGCGTCGAAATCGTAACTTGCGCCGCAAACGCTCATCCATCCCAAAGCCAGCAATACCACATATATGAAGATGGTAAGCCAATCTAGCGACCCCCAAAGCGATGGAGCCTCTTTCTTGTTTCTTGGAAGTTTCGTTGGCATAGCTTGACTTATTGAGTGATAGTTTGCAGAGAATACTCGAGAGGCGTGTATAGATGCTTGTTCTCGAATTGTGTTGCACGAACCTTGCTTGCTTCGCAGAGCTTGCCATTTATGTATTGCTCCATCATAAGTGCGCCAATAGGAACGCCATAAGTGGCTCCCCAACTGCCGTTTTCAACGTAGACACAGATGGCAATCTTCGGATTCTCTCGAGGTGCAAATCCCATGAAAACACTATGATCCTGTCCGTGAGGGTTCTGTGCAGTTCCTGTCTTGCCACAGACTTCATAGAAGGAAGTGTTGGCAACGCGGCAAGTTCCTCCAATCACAGCCTGTCGCATTCCTGCAACAACGGTCTCATAATGCTTGCGGTCAACCTTTGTATAGCGTTTCTTGGTGTAGAGTGTGTCGAGAGGCATTCCCTGTACTTCCTTGACGACATGAGGGATGATGTAATATCCTCTGTTTGCGATGGTTGCTCCAAGGTTGGCAATCTGCAAGGGAGTCAGGTTGACCTCTCCTTGTCCTATACTGATACTGATTACTGTCAAACCGCTCCAATCCTCTTTATAAGCTTTGTCGTAATACGGGGCATTAGGAATCATACCACGTTTCTCTCCTGGCAAATCGATGCCAAGTTTGTATCCGAAACCCATGCTGACCATGTAGTCTTTCCACGTTGTCATCGCTTCTTGCACCGTCTTGTACTTCTTTCTATTGCCGAACATGTAGTAAAGTCCCCAACAAAAATAGCCGTTACAAGAAGTTGCAATTGCAGGGACGAGGGGCAACGGAGAACCATGTCCGTGACAACCTACTCTGAGTCCCCTGAAGTGGAAGCCTCGACTGCAAGGGTATGCGGTTTGAGGCGTGATGATGCCTTCTTGCAGGAAAGTAAGTGCCTGGCTTGTCTTAAAGGTAGAGCCAGGAGGATATTGACCCATTATGGCACGGTTTAGGAGAGGTTTGTGCGCGTCTTGAGCAAGTAACCTTTGGCTCTTTCCTCTCTGACGTCCGATCATAATGCGTGGGTCATAAGTAGGGCTCGAAACCATGCAAAGCACTTCTCCCGTGCTTGGCTCAATTGCGACAATGCTTCCAAGTTTGCCTGTCATCAGTCGTTCGCCCAAGGCTTGCAGTTCAAGGTCGATACTCATCGTGAGGTTTCGACCAGGAATAGGAGCCTCGTCGAACTTGCCATTCTGGTAGCGTCCTTTAATGCGACCTCGTGCATCGCGCAGAAGGACCTCCATTCCCTTCTCGCCTCTCAATGCTGTTTCGTAGGAACGTTCAACGCCGAGTTTGCCTATATAGTCGCCACTTCGATAGTAATGGTCGGCTTCTATGTCTTCAGGCCCTACCTCTCCGACATCTCCAAGCAGATGAGCGGCATAAGGATAGCTGTATTGTCGAATGCTTCTCTTCTGAATGTAGAAGCCTGGAAAACGGAAAAGCTTCTCCTGAAAGCGGCTGAACTCCTCAGTCGAGAGTTGGCTCATGAACAGTTGTTGTGTGTAAGGACTATAACCAGGATTGCGTTTCAGGTCTTTTATCTCTTCCATTCTTCGCTCGTACCAATCGCGAGTTATGTCGAGACTTTCGCAAAGATCGAGTGTGTCAACGCCTTCTTGCTCTGTCATGATGACCATAACGTCGTAAGCAGGTTGATTGTATACAAGAAGTTTGCCGTTTCGGTCGGAGATGGAACCTCGCGCAGGATACTGGATGCGTTTGAGGAAGGCATTGGAGTCGGCACTTATCTTGAAGTCTTCACTCAGCAGTTGCAATGTAAAGAGGCGAAGCAGATAAACCAGGATAATGACTATTGCTGCACCACCAATGACGTATTTACGCTTTTCCAGTTCGTAGTTCCCCTCCATAGCGTGACTTACTTTTTAGGGTTACGAACATGCTCGACCAATATTATCAGCAATAGAGAAGCGGCATAGCTCACTCCCATACTGATGGCAATGTCTTCGGTGTGGAAATAAGAAAAACCTTCGAGGGCAAAATAAATGACGTGATGCAGTAACAAAAGGAAAGCGATGAACTGCAGGTAGTTCCATCGTCCCATGGCGGAAAAAGAGGGACTAAGCTCTTCTTCGGAATCACGAGGAGCCATAACTTCCAGCAATGGAGGCTGGATGAATGCAATGAAAGTTAAAGCAGCAGAACTAATGCCGGCTGTGCCTGCGAAGATATCTGCAATCAAACCTGTTCCGAAACCCCACAATAAAGCTGCCGATCGGGAAGTTCCCATGGGCAAGGTAATGACAACGAGCGAGCAGATCAAGGGTGCTCCATAGCCCCCAGGGTGCACTTGGTCAAGTACGAGCACTTGTATTAAAAGCAGTAACAGTGCCCATGCCATTCGCTTTAGTGTTGAGATAATCATTGCGTCAGGAGTGAGTCGATTTCTGCTTTATTGTGATTGTCGATGACGTTGACGTGCCTGAGATTGGCGATGTCTGTGCTCAAGAGGATTTCCAACTCGTACGCCAAGCCGTCGCTACTGTTCTTGATCTCTGCCACTTTGCCAAGGAATATGCCTGCAGGAAAGACGGACGAGAAGCCACTAGTTTCGATGACATCGCCCTTTTGGATATGAGCATGGCGAGGCACGTCGTCCATATATGCCCTCAATGGTTTGCCGCCTTTCCATTTCAGATAGCCGAAGTATTCCGTCCCTCTCAACCTGCAACTGATACTACTATGGCTATTGAGAATGGACATGACAAGTGCGTGGTGTTGCGTGACTGCACTGACAATGCCGACAACACCAGTTCCGCTGACGACACCCATTTCTGGGGCGACGCCATCATTGCTTCCTACGTTGATGACGAGCATGTTGTCTCGTTTCCTGACACTGTTGTCGACAATTTGTGCCGGAATAAGTGTCATGTCTCGCAGCGTTTCTTCTTGCATCTTTTGCGTCGAAGAAGTGTCGGCTTTGGTTAGGGCAAGTTCGTGTCGAAGGACATCGAGTTTGTTCTGTAAGACGATATTCCGTTGAACAAGTGCTGCATTTTCGGCAGGCATTCGCAGGTATGAAAGTGCCTTTGCTTCCCATTCGTGAACCATTGCGGCTGCGGTGTTGGCTTGGGTGAACCATACGCTACCCTGATAATGGTTGTACTGGAAAAGCAGGAATCCACTGAGCACTTCCAGAAGTAGGAAGAGGGCCCAGTGGACGTAGGCTGTTATGCGCTCGATGAAATCGTGCACAATTACATTAAGAATGCAAAGTTATTGATGTTCTTCAGTGCCACGCCTGTGCCTTTTGCAACGCTGTGCAAGGGGTCTTCGGCAACGTGGAACTCGATGTTAATCTTGTCAGTGAGACGTTTGGCCAGGCCTCTGAGCAAGGCTCCTCCGCCAGTCAGCCAAATGCCATTCTTTACGATGTCGGCATAGAGTTCTGGTGGTGTCTCTTCAAGAGCGCTGAGGACGGCGGTTTCAATCTTTGCAATGGTCTTTTCGAGGCAATGTGCAATCTCCTGATAGCAAACAGGGACTTCCATGGGGAGTGCAGTAATGCGGTTGGGGCCGTGAACAATGTAGTCGTCTGGAGCGTCCTCACCAAGGTCGGTCAGAGCAGCGCCTACATGAATCTTGATGCGTTCTGCCATACGTTCGCTGACCTTGACATTATGTTGGCGGCTCATGTACTCTTGAATGTCGGCCGTCAGTTCGTCACCTGCGATACGAAGGCTCTTGTCGGCCACGATGCCGCCAAGGGAGATGACTGCAATCTCAGTGCTGCCACCGCCTATGTCGACAATCATATTGCCTTCAGGGGCGAGTACATCAAGCCCGATGCCGATAGCCGCAGCCATTGGCTCGAAGATGAGATAGACTTCACGACCACCAGCATGCTCGGCACTGTCGCGAACGGCACGAAGCTCTACTTCGGTGCTTCCACTTGGCACACCAATGACCATCTTCAAAGATGGAGAGAAGAGGCGGTTGCCAGAGTGAACCATTTTGATGAGGCCGCGCATCATTTGCTCGCAGGCATTGAAGTCGGCAATCACACCATCGCGAAGTGGGCGAATGGTGCGAATGTCCGGATTCGTTTTTTCGTACATCATTTTGGCCTTGTCTCCGACGGCAATCATGCGTTCTGTCCTGCGGTCAAGTGCCACGACACTTGGTTCGTCGACCACAATCTTACCATCACAAATAATGATGGTGTTGGCCGTACCAAGGTCCATTGCTATTTCTTTATTAAGTGAAAACCAGTTCATTGTGGGGAATTAGTATTATTTTTCAAACCAATTGTGTATTGCGGTGTCGTAGTGGCTGCTGACGCCAAAAGCCTGGGTGGCAAACCACTTTCTGTCCTCAAGTTCGCTCTGGGCACCTTGCTTGTTCAGCAGGTCGAGAAGAGGCTTGTACTCGGCCTTCGAGGGAACGATGATGACGTCGCGGAAGTTCTTGGCAGCCGCTCTGATGAGGCTGATGCCACCTATGTCTATCTTCTCGATGATGTCAGCCTCGCTTGCTCCAGAAGCCACCGTGGCCTCGAAGGGGTAGAGGTCAACGATGACGAGGTCAATTGCGGGGATGTCGTACTGCTTCATCTGCTCCTGGTCACCCTCGTTCTCGCGGCGGCCCAGGATGCCGCCAAACACTTTGGGGTGCAAAGTCTTGACTCTGCCACCCAAGATGCTGGGATAAGTCGTTACGTCCTCAACCTTCTTGCAAGGGATGCCGAGGCTTTCGATGAATGATTGTGTACCGCCTGTAGAAAGCAGTTCTACACCTTCTGCGTTGAGTTTGCGAAGGATTTCTTCCAGTCCATCTTTGTGAAAGACAGACACTAATGCTCTGTTTATTTTTCTTGTTTCCATTCTTGTTGAAATTTGCGTGTGCAAAGATACAACATTTCTATGAAATGAGCCTAATGTTTCGTGTACTTTTTTTGAAAATTATAGCCAGCCTTCTTTCTTGTACCAGTTGATGCTGGCTTCCACACCTTCTTCTAGGCTCCACTCTGGCGCAAAGTCGAAATCGGCAATGGCCGGCTCTATCTCGCATTGCCAGTTTCGCTGAGACAGGATGTTGAATTTGTCATCGTTCAAAGCGTTCATCTTGCCTGTCAAGCGGCTAATCTTGCCACTTATCCAGCAAATGGCTCGCAACAAACAGAGCGGCAACTTCAAATGCAGCACCCATGGATTGCCTAAACAGTGTTGCACGAGGTCGCTGTAACTGCGGCTGTTATAGATTTTCCCGTCGCTCAGGAAGTAGGCTTTGCCCTCGGCTTTTGGCGCTTCCATACTCTTGAAGATGGCCTGTACGACGTCGAGAACATAGATGAAGGTGATTTCCTGAGGCGTCAAGCCTGCTGCAATGTCGATGTGTTGCTTGATGCTTTGAGCCATAAGGAAATAGTCGCGCTCGCGAGGTCCATAGACTCCTGTAGGGCGCAGAATGGTGTATGGGAAGTCCTTTTGTGCTATGAGGTAATGCTCGGCTGCCAGTTTGCTCTCGCCGTAAGCGGTGTTCGGTTTGGGTTCGTCGGAGAGGAGGATGGGGGAGTAGACCCAGGGATTGTCTTCTGAAGGCTTGCGGACGGGTTCCTCGCGAATGGCTCCGAAGATGCTCAGGCTGCTCAGGAATACGAATCGCTGGGGAATCATCTCAGTCTCGCGAAGGGCATTGATGAGATTCTTTGTGCCCTCGGTATTGGTGCGGAAGAAGTCCTCGCGATGAAGGCACTTTGTGGCCCCGGCGGCATGAACGACGAAATCCCAACCTTTACCGTCCATTCCGGCTTTGTAAGCGAGGAGTTGGTCGCGTAACTTCGTGGGATTCTGCATGTCGAGTTGGGCGAAGTGGATGCGTTCGTCCTGAAGATATTTGCGACTCGAAGTGCCTCGGACGCCTGCCCAGACTTCGAAACCTCGTTTCAAGGCTTCCTCTACGATAAAACTGCCAATGAAGCCGCTGGCTCCAGTAACAAGTATACTATAATTCATAATTCAAAATTCATAATTGTTCTCCTCTTTCCCTTCAAGGGAGGAGCTAGAGGAGAGGCTCAGTATTTTCGTGATTGCTTCTGCGAGTTGTTTTGTCTTTTCAGGAGACTGAAGGATTTCGCGAAGGGAAGTGAGGAAGGTGGTGATAGAAGCTTCCCTTGTCTCCTCCAAAGGAGAGGTGAACGGCTGCCCATCGCTTGGCATCTCTGGCGACAAACCCCCTTCTCCTTCGGAGAGAGATGGGGAGAGACTGGTTAGGTTCGAGAGGCTTTCTATGAAGCCCTTGAAGCGGTCTTCGCTGAGGAAGATGGTGTCGTCGCCACCGTCCAGGGCCCCTTCGAACATAGAGCGTTTGAAGCGCAGACGGTCTATCATGCTTTCCTCGATGGAGTCTTTCGAGACGAGGCTCATCACTTGTATGGGCGTCTCCTGACCGATGCGATAGATGCGGCCGACGCGTTGCTCCAAGATGGCTGGGTTCCAGGGCAGGTCGAGGTTGATGAGGATGCTTGCCACCTGCAGATTGAGCCCCGTTGAGCCTGTGTCGGTGGAGAGGAAGATGCGGCAGCCTTCGTCGTTCGTGAAGCGCTGGATGAGTTCGCTGCGTTTCTGTGAAGGCACATTCCCGTGGAGGAACTCATAGCGGATGCCTTGGGCATCGAGTTCCATGGCCAGGAGCCGGAGCATGCGTTCCCATTCGCTGAAGACGACAATTTTGGCAGTTCCGCCGTCCAAGGCGTCACAGAGGATGTTCATCGCCTCGCCTACCTTCACGTCGTGCCTGTTCTCCAGGTCTTGATTGATGATGAAGGTACTGTCGGCCAACATGCGCATCTGCCCGAGCATGAGCAGGAGCCGACGCCTCTCTTCCTCGCTGAGGTTGTGTGTCCTCGACCATTTGCTCACCAGTCGTGCTACCGACGAGCGGAGTTCTTCGTGCCGGCTGGCCTGTTGAGATGTCATGGGGATGAGCAGGAACTGGTCTGTCCGTTTCGGCAGTTGCAGTTGGACGCTCTGCTTTGTGCGGCGGATGAGTGTGTCTTTCAGCTTGTCCCTGATGTCGCTAAGGTTCTTGTAACCTATGGCTTTGCCTGATTCGGGGTCTGTGACAATGTGGTCGTAGCGGAAGCGGTAGAGCGGCGAGAGGCAGTAGGGGTCGGCGAGTTGCACAATGGAGCTCAGTTCGTCCAGATTGTTCTCGAGCGGCGTGCCTGAAAGCAGGACACTGTAGTGTGCGTCGATGCGGCGGACTGCCCAAGCCAGCTGCGTATTCCAGTTCTTGAGGCGCTGCACTTCGTCCATGATGAGCATGTCCGTCGAGAGCCTGTTCAGCGACTTGATATCGTTTGCGAGGGACTGGAAGGAGACAATCTTGTATGGCACTGTTGCCTTGTACTGCTCGAGCCTTCGTGAGGCGTAACCTTCCACAATGAGCACGTCTTTTCGCCCCGTAAAGCGCTCTATTTCGCTCTTCCATTGATATTTGAGCGAGTTTGGGCAGACAATGAGCACGCTCTCGACCATCTTTTCGCGGAGGTAGATCTCGGCACAGCAGATGGCTTGCACGGTCTTGCCCAGTCCCATCTCGTCGGCAATGATGGCCTTTCCCGCCTTGAAGGCAAAGCGGACACCCTCCTTCTGGTAGGGATAGAGTTTTTTCGTGAGCAGAGCGTCGAGTGTTGCGTCAGAGTAGATGTTTTCTGCCAGGGCAGCCCTTTGCAGGCGTTCCCGTTGGCTGATGACAAGCTCGAGCGCATCAGGGTAGCAGCGGAGCGAAGAGTCGATACTTCTGGCCTTTTCGATGAAGGTGTCGAAGGTGGCATAGGCTTCAGGGCGAAGCACGGATGCCTGGTCGAAGTACTCGTGTGCCAGGGCTGTCAATTCCTTGCGATGTGCCTCGCAAGTGCGCAATCTGATGTTTCTTCCTCCGCGATAATCGACATAAACCGACGAATAGTCGGGTTCTTCGTTGTGCACCTCCCTGTTTTCTGCCTGCAGCCAGAGTTTTACGGCTTCCACATGCTTGCAAGTGCCGAGGCCGGATGTGCGGAAATCGGGACAAGAGCAGTAGTTCCAAGGGCTGTAGGCGCCCCGATAGATGACTTTGTACTGGCTTCGCGACCTTGGGTTACGCACCTGATACTCTCCCGGACAGAATTGCGGGTTTATTTCGCTGATGGCGAAGCGTTCGCGCTGTGCCTGCTGTCTTCTGAGGGCGACTTGCCACTCCTCGAGCCCCATTTCGGCGGGTTTTTTTGTATTGCTGAGCCGCCGTTCTCTGTTTTGATAGTTTTCCATGTTGTATATTTTACGTGCAAAGATACGAAAAATAATTCGAAATTCAATGATTTCCTACTTGGAAAATCGTCATTTCGGGTGTGATGAGGTTGTTTTAAGTTGGTGAAACAGGTGTCTTGAATGTCTGAATTTCTCGATGAAATGGGCATTTTTTGCAACTTTGCATAGCGAGGTGTTGTATCATTGTAACATTGTAACATGTAACAAAATATGATACACCCCCATGATTTTTAGGTCTATTATTATATATATATAATAATAGAATTTCTTTTCCCTTGTATAGGGTGTGTGTTTAAGTAACATGTTACAATGTTACAATGTTACCTTCCAACGTCACTGCTTGTGTTGCCCAATATCACTGCCTACGTTTCCCAACATCACTGCCTGTGTTTGATGTCATTCCACGTTGTCTTTGTGATTTGTGCTTGAGTGGTTCATGATTCTTGTCCGTGCAACCTGCGTTTGGTCTGCATTTGAGACAATTTTTATTTTGCTATGCAAAATAATTCCATATTTATTTGGAAATAAAGAAATAATGTCGTATCTTTGCAGCGTAAATACAAACTAATAAGAAGTGACATGATAGACCTGAACAAAATTGCCATCATCGCAGGCGAGCACAATGTGACTTACAGCGAACTGTTGCAACGCGTGGCTCAGTTTGCGCGAAAGACACCAAAGGGTAAGCTGACCAAGACTGTCATCTTCAGCGAGAACCGTGAAGGTTGGGCCTATGCTTTCTTCGCCATTTGGATGAATGAGGGCATCGTTGTGCCTGTAGACGCGTCGAGCACGGTGAGCGATGTCGCATACATCCTGAGCGATTGCCAGCCTGATGCCGCCTGGGTGTCGAAGGAGAGGGAGGCCACCCTCAAGGAGGCCATTGCTGAGGCAAATGTCGATACAAAGGTCTGTGTCATTGACGATTTCGAGCGCTTGTCCTTGCAGGATGAGCCGCCATGTTCCATTCTTCCGTGGGCTGCACTCGCTGAGCCAGACAACGACGATACGGCCCTCATTATATATACATCCGGCACAACCGGTTCACCCAAAGGCGTGATGCTCAGCTATTCGGCTCTGAAGGCCAACGTGCACAGCGTTTCGTACGATGTCCCCATCTACACTGACAAGCGTCGTGTCCTCGTTCTGCTACCTCTGCATCATGTCCTGCCCCTGATGGGCTCGCTGATTGCTCCGCTCTACATGGGTGGCGGCATCGCCATCAGTCCATCGCTCTCAGGACCCGATATTATGGACACGCTCCAACGCGGACAAGTGGGTATCATGATTGGTGTGCCTCGCCTCTGGCAGACGCTCTACGTGGGCATCAAGAAGAAGATTGACGAATCGCCCGTTGCCCGCGCGCTCTTCATCCTTTGCAGCGTTTGCAAGAGCAGGATGCTCAGCCGCCTGGTGTTCAGTTCCGTCAGGAAGAAGATGGGCGGTCACCTCGACTACTGCGTCAGTGGTGGAGCGGCTTTGGACAAGGAGATAGGCGAGGGCTTGCGCACACTCGGCCTCGATGTGCTCGAGGGTTACGGTATGACGGAAACGGCTCCCATCATCGCCTTTACACGACCTGGTGATATCATTCCCGGATGCTCTGGTCTGCCTCTCCCAGGCGTAGAGTGCAAACTGGTTGACGGCGAACTTTGCGTGAAAGGTCCTAACCTGATGAAGGGATACTACAACCGTCCGGAAGAGACTGCACAAGTGATTGACAGCGACGGCTTCCTGCATACGGGCGACCTTGCCCGGTTCGACTCCGTAGGTCGCGTTACACTCACGGGCCGCACTAAAGAACTCATCATTCTCAGCAATGGTAAGAACGTGCAACCCAGCGAGATAGAATACAAACTGGAGAAGTACGAGAAGTTCGTCAAGGAAGCTGCAGTCGTGCAGGACGGCGACAAACTGAGTGCCATCATAGTGCCCCAACCGGCATGGGCTTCGACGCTGACCGACAACGAGGCGGCAGCCCAACTGAAGCACGAAGTGCTGGAGCCCTACAACATGACCGTCTCTGCCTACAAGAAGATAATGAGTGTGCTTGTCTATCGCGGCGAATTGCCCAGAACAAGGCTCGAGAAGCTCCAACGCTACAAGCTTGGCGATATTCTGAAAGAAGGGCAGGGAGCCAGGACCAAGGAGCATGAGGCTCAGCCCGAACCCGACAGCGAGGAGTATCGTCTCATCAAGGGTTTCATCGAGCAGGAAAAGGGCGTGAAAGTGCATGCGGCAGACCATATTGAGACCGACCTTGCTCTGGATTCTCTCGACAAGATAAGTCTGCAGACTTTCATCGAGAACACCTTTGGCACCTCAGTCGGTGTGGACCAGATGCCTGGCTTCCCCAACATCGAGGCTTTGGCTCGCCATGTGGCCGCCGAGAAGACAAAGATGGAGGCTGAGGATATGGATTGGCACCAGCTTCTCACAAGTCCCGTAGACAACTTGCCTCTGCCCAGATCGGGCTTTGCTTACCGTTTTGTCTCGCGTCTGCTCAAAGGATTCTTCTGCCTCTACAACCGCCTCAAGGTTAAGGGCGAGAAGAACATCCCCGCGAAGGGAGCTTGCATCATAGCCCCCAACCACCAGAGCTTTGCCGACGGGCCGCTTGTGCTCGCAGGTCTGCCTTGGAAGCAGCTCAGCGAATACTATTTCTATGCAACGGAAGAGCATGTCCGCAGCAATTATCGCAAGCGTATGGCAGCTCAGAGCAACGTGATTGTCATGGAGCGTTCCAACCTGAAGAATTCCATCCTGAAGCTTGCGAAGGTGCTCAGGGAAGGGCATCGCGTCGTTATCTTCCCTGAAGGAGCACGCACTCATGATGGTGGGACGGTGCCCTTCAAGAAGACCTTCGCCATCCTCGCCAAGGAGCTGAATGTCCCCATCGTGCCCGTCTGCATCCGTGGCGCTTTCGAAGCCTTACCTCGTGGCAGCGCCTTCATGAGGCCGAAGCACATCGAGGTGAAGTTCCTGCAAGCCATCAAGCCATCGGAGAGCGATTCTTACGAAGATTTGACCCGTCAGACACAAGATGCAATCGAAGCGCTTTTGGCCCATTAAGACAGAGCTCGGTAACACTTGGACACACCTTGCTGGAGCCATCTTTGCTTTGAGTTCCATCTGGTTGGTGTGGCTCGCGGCCGATGTCAGCTGGCAGATGGCGTTCGGAGTCATCTGCTTCATTGTCGGCATGTTCTTCATGTTCCTGAGCAGTACCGTTTATCATTGGGTGCGAGAGGGAAAGGTGAAGAACGTTTTGCGCAAGTGCGACCACATCAGCATCTATGTGATGATAGCCTGCAGCTACACCCCTATCCTCATCGGAGTTGTGGGCGGTTGGCTAGGCTGGACGGTATTTGCCTTCCAATGGCTGGTCGTGATAGGCGGCATCTTCTACAAAATCTATGCGATAGGGCGTTGGCCACGGCTCTCGCTGGCAATCTATCTGATTATGGGATGGAGCATTGTCCTCATAGCCGAGCCGGTCATTAAACTCCTGACGCCTGTCACCCTTTGGCTTCTCCTTGCCGAAGGCATTGCTTATACCGCAGGAACTTACTTCTTTGCCCACGACGAGAGGCCCCACTACCACGCCATCTGGCATGTTTTTGTCCTGCTTGGTGCCCTCGCTCATTGGGGCGCAGTCCTCACTTTGCTTTTATAGTTTGTTTCTTGTCGGCAAAGAACATTCCGACCAGAATCAGCATCGTGCCAAGCAAGAACCAGATTGTAATATTCTCGCCCAGCACTATCCAGGCACACAAGATGGCGATGACGGGGTTGAAGTAAACGTAGTTTGTCGTTACGATGGCTCCCAACTTCCGTATGGCTAAAGCCCAAAGATAGAAACAAAGCGTGGAAGCGATGGCTCCGAGGAAAAGCAGCTCCACCATTGTCTGCGGCTCCAAGAGCGTGCTCAAAGGCGGCCATTCGGGATAAACCATGAAGTAAGGAATCATAGTGACGAGCCCATAGAAGAAGAGCTTGCGGGTGATGAAGAGCGTGTCGTAGCGCTTCGAGGCAGGGATAATCAGCAAACTGTACCCAGCCCAGCAGAGACAGGCCGCAAAGGCAAGCAGGTCGCCAGTTGGAGCGAGGTGGAGCACGAAATGCCCGTTCAGCTCAACTATCGCCACACCCACTACTGCGAGCAGACTCCCCACTATTTGAATGCCCCTGAGTCGCTCTTCACGATAGAATGCTGAGATGAGCAAAGCCGCAAACAAAGGGCAGAGACAGACAATGAGCGCTGTGTTGGAGGTGGAGGTGTAGTTCATCGCGGCGTTTTCCGTCAGGAAGTAGAGCGAGCCTCCAGTCAGCCCAAGCCCAAGCATAATGAGTTCGTCCTTCCAGTTTTTGGCGAACCAATGAAATGGACGCTTAAAGGCAGCAAAGCCCAAGAGGAGTGCGTAGGCAATGATGAATCGCAGCGTGAAAATCTGTGCTGGCGAGATGCCCGCCAGCAACAGGAGTTTCGTGACAACAAATGTCGAACCCCAAATGGCAACGACCAGAAAGGCAATGAGGTGATAGACAAACGGTTTCAATACGTTGACGATTTGTCGCTCCTTAATAGTTCTCAGCCTTAATCTGGAAGTAACTCTGCGGATGGTCACAAACTGGACACACTTCAGGCGCCTTCTTGCCGATGACGATGTGGCCGCAGTTAGAGCATTGCCAGATGACGTCGCCTTCGCGAGAGAAGACAATCGCGTCCTCAATGTTCTTCAAGAGCTTGCGATAACGCTCTTCATGATGCTTCTCGATGGCGCCGACCTGTTCGAACTTCTCGGCTATCTCGTCGAAACCTTCCTCGCGAGCCTCTTTTGCCATGCGAGCATACATGTCCGTCCATTCGAAGTTCTCACCGTTTGCAGCATCGGCAAGGTTGGTCTTCGTGTCGCTCACGCTGCCTCCGTTCAGGTATTTGTACCACATCTTGGCGTGCTCCTTCTCGTTGGCAGCCGTCTCTTCGAATATGTTGGCTATCTGCACAAAGCCGTCCTTCTTGGCTTTCGAAGCGAAGTAACTGTACTTGTTGCGTGCCATGCTCTCTCCAGCAAAAGCCTCCTTGAGGTTCTGCTCCGTTTTGGTTCCTTTCAGGTCTTTCATCTCGTTTAGTGTTTAGAGGTTATGGGTTATTGAAGCTTTCTGAGGACAAAGGTAAGAAATAATTCTTAATTCTTCTTTCTTAATTCTCAATTTCTTTGTACTTTTGCCTTCGTATGAGTTATTTGAACACAGAAAACATAGCCAGAAGCAAGGGTGGAGTGGAGTATCACCCATTGAAACCTTTCCTTCCAGAGGGGGCAAAGATCCTGTTTTTGGGCAGCTTTCCGCCTCAGCGAAAGCGTTGGTGCATTGACTTCTTCTACCCTAATTGGATCAACGACCACTGGCGCATCGAAGGACAAGTGTTCTTTGGTGACAAGAATCACTTCGTCCTGGAGAAGGAGAAGCGCTTCAAGTTAGACGAGATAGTGAGGCATTGTGAGGAGAAAGGCATTGCTTTCTTCGACACCTCGACAGCCGTCCGTCGCCTCAAGGACAATGCTTCCGACAAGTTTCTCGAGGTGGTGGAGCCCACAGACATTGCCGCTCTGACCAGCCAACTGCCCTATCTTCGGGCCATTGTCACTACAGGAGAGAAAGCCACACAGACCATCTGCGCCACCCTCGGCATTCCAGAAGTGCCGAAAGTCAATTCGTATGTGGCTATCTCTTCTCCCCCTAAAGGGGGGCGAGGGGACTGGAGCGAGGAGGGGGCTCTTCTTTGGCGACTTCCCTCATCGTCCCGCGCCTATCCACTCTCCTTTGAGAAGAAGGTGGAAGCATACAGGAAGATGTTCGACGCCGTGCTTCGCTGAACTCCTTTTTACATGTTTAATTGATTGCATATACATGTACGTGCAATTGCAACTACATGTATATGCAATTGCAACTACATGTACGTGCAACGAACTTGACGTGTGAAGTTGACCGACCAGACTGCCTTAAATGGCTGTTTCCACGTGTTATGTTTTGTCTCTTCCCACGTAATGTTGGGCCAGCCAATGGTTGAGCAGGGCAAAGAAGGCGAGGCAAAAGAGCGTTGGCAGGGCGAGTGAGAGGTCTTCTGGCCGTTTCGAAATGGCGACCATCGACTGCCAGATGGTTGCTCCGAACATATAAACGAGTCCGCCTAAACCAAGAATTGTGACAGCCAAGACGCAGCAAACGCCCACGATGCGCTGCCTCCGTTCGCTCTTTTGTCGTTCCAGACGGATGCGCCTCATTGTGGTATAGGCGAAGTTCGACGGCAGGCTCGGCCTCTCTCTTGCTGCGAGAACTTGGCGAAGGGCTCGGCTTTCAATGTGTTGTTCCATGTTTCATCAATGAATAAAGTTTGCGACGGATACGATGCAGACGCGTGGCAATGGTGCCTGGCTCCACGTCGAGAATGTAGGCGATGTCAGCCATGGGACGGCTCTCGAAGTAGTAAAGTTCCAGGAGCATCTGCTCGTCTGGCTTGAGTAGGGCAATGGCCCTTTGAAGTTCGTCGAGTCGGCTCTCGTCGTCCAGCACTTCGTCCACCTCCTCGTCGCTCAGGTTGGGCCTGTCCTCGATGCTGAGATACTTGATGCGCTTCTTTCTGAGCCACGAGACGGTGGTAGTGTAGGCGATGCGGCAAACCCATGTCGAGAACGAAGAACGACCGATGAACGAGTCGAGACGGCTGTAGGCGCGGACAAAGGCGTCCTGCGTCAACTCCTCGGCATCCTCGTGGTTCGGCACCAGACGCGACACGATGGCAAACACTTCGCCACCGTATCGCTCCAGGAAATAGCCGTAATCACTCTCGTGACCATCAAGGATGCGGGCTATCAGTCGCTGCTCGTCCATCAGTTTCGCTTAGACTTCGAACTCGTCTTTCTTCTCTTTGGGTTGTTCGGCCTTTCGCTCTGCACGATAAGACATAAGCAGACCTATGCCGCCACAGATGCATACGCTTGCCACATAGACGATGCCTCCGACATATTCTCTATAGCGAAACATGAAGTCTTCATCGGCACGGAAAGAGTAATCGCCATAGGTAGCCAGCATATTGATGCAGAAGCCGAGCAGGAAACCAAAGCCGATGCCTGTCAGCAACCAGCCGATGCGGAGGGCCGTATACTTGCCTCCGCTGCTGTAAAGGCTGATGCCTTTGAAGTCGATGTTCTTCAGCTCCGTGATTTTACTGATGAGCATCAGCCGCTCGCGCTTGTGGACAAACAGCTCGATAACTTTGTAAATGCCGCCAAACACGATGGCGAAGTTCAGGGGAATCATAATCCAATCCATAGTCTTGATGTTTTTAGTGATATGATGTTTTATTTGTCTCTACTAAGTTAGACGCGTCTTTTCGCAAAACATTACATAAAGATACAAAAAAAGTGAAGCGTTCTTCACTTAATGACTTGCTTGTCTGCTTGCCATCACATTATATCTTTTGTGACACAAAGTTACAAACTTTTTCTTGTGATTCGTGTAGTTTTTCGTAACTTTGTTGCGTCTAATGGGTGAAATGATTCGAAACAAACGACAATGACAGACACAGAAAGACAATTCGCCAAGACCGTCCGCGAGCACAAGAGCACTATCTACACCGTTTGCTACATGTTCTCGAAGGACGACGACGAGGTGAACGACCTCTTCCAGGAGGTGCTCATCAACCTTTGGAAAGGCTATGAGAGCTTCGGGCATCGCAGCGACATCAGGACGTGGATTTACCGCGTCGCCCTCAACACCTGCATCTCTCTCGACAGGAAGAAGCGGCGCTCGCCGGCTGTTCGCTTGGCGATGGACATCAACCTCTTTGAGGACTGCGACGAGGACACGCGCCAAGTGGACTTGCTCCACAAGCGCATCTCGCGCCTGCAACCCTTCGACCGCGCTATCGTCCTGCTCTGGCTCGAAGACCTCTCTTATGAAGAGATAGGCCAGATAGTGGGCATCTCGACGAAGAACGTCAGCGTCCGCCTGTTTAGAATCCGTGAACAATTGAAGAACATGTCTAACGATTAAACCTTTGCCCATTATGAATACTGAACTTGAAGAGATGCGCGAGCAGATGGCCGTGCTCAGGAAGAAGCTGGAGAAGCAGGAGATAGTGAACGACCGACTGATAAGCAAGACCAAGGAATCCTTGGAAAAGGATATGGCTACTGTGCGAAGGAAGTACAGGATGGGGCGCATTAGCAACTTTCTTGCAGTACCCCTTATCTACTATATAGTGGTTTATCAACTCGGCCTGTCGATTGCTTTTGGGATAGTCACAGCTATATGGGCACTCGTCTTCTTCGTTATCTTTTTCTGGCGAAAAAGCCACCTCTACAATCTACAGTCAGACAATCTGCTGGAGGCTCAGCAGAAGGTGACTACCCTCAAGCAGCGTCACAGAAAATGGCTCAAGTTCGATTATCTTAGCTTGGTATTCTGGATGGCTTGGTTTGTGTGGGAAATCTATCGGAAGAGTACGATGGAGAATGCAGGAAATGTGCCCGTCCGCCTTTACTTCGGCTTCGTCATCGGTTTTCTGATA
>JAGCFN010000139.1 GCA_017650085.1 Bacteroidaceae bacterium
CAACTTGACAGCAACCTTCCCATGTACTTCAGCGAGGACTATGTTCCCACGTCAAGCGAACGGATGCTCCTTTATCGGGAACTCGATTCGATGGAGCGTGATGAAGATGTTGAAAGGTTCCGCCAACGACTCATCGACCGCTTCGGAGCACTTCCAGGTGAGGCAGAAGACCTGTTGAAGGTCGTTACGCTTCGTCGTTTAGGCAAGCATTTCGGCTGCGAACGCTTTGTTCTGAAAGCTGGACATGCAAGGATGTTCTTCGGTCCTGCAGACGATAATCCATTCTATGAAGGGCGAATCTTCGGACAGGTCGTCGCCTTTGCGACTGCCAACGCCTATCGTTGTCACTTCAAACTCGACGGAAAAGGCAAGAGTCTCCTCATTGACGACGTCAATACCATTACTGAAGCCGTCGATATTCTAAAACAGATAAACAATATAAGTTATGCTAACGCATCTGACCATCAATAATTACGTTCTAATCGAATCGCTCGACATCGACTTTGCAGCCGGGTTCTCTGTTCTGACAGGCGAAACCGGAGCTGGTAAATCCATTATACTTGGAGCCTTAGGTCTGCTTACAGGAGGACGAGCTGATACTGGAAGCATCATGCCTGGAGCGGCCAAATGTACCGTAGAAGGCATTTTCAATATCGATGGTTACGACTTGCAGAGTGTCTTCGAGGAGAACGAAATCGATTACGAACCAACGGAATGTATCCTTCGTCGTGAAGTCTCGTCGAACGGAAAGAGTCGTGCATTCGTCAATGATAGCCCTGTAAATGTTTCGGCTCTTCGTCAGATTGGCCTTCGTTTGCTTGACATTCACTCCCAACATAGCAACCTGTTGCTCGAGAATCCTGCTTTCCAGCTTGGTATTGTAGATACTGTTGCAGGGCATCTTGATTTGCTTGGTCTGTATCGTGAGTGTTATGCCCGGATTGTCGAAACCAAGCGTCAGCTCAAAGAACTCGAGGAGAATCTGGCTAGGCGACAAAGTGATGAGGACTATCTTCGCTATCAACTCGACCAACTTGACGAGTTCAAACCTCAACCAGGCGAAGATGAGGAACTTAAGCAGCAACAGAGCGCTCTTTCTCATGCCGAGGATATAAAGATTTCGCTCTCCACGATAGATGCATTTCTAAATGGTGACGATAGCGATAATGGCATGGGAGCCATTGATGCATTACGTCGCTCGAGCCAAACCATGCAACAGATTGCAAGTGTTTATCCAGCAATAGAAGACTATTTGAGCCGCCTCGAAAGTGTTGTCATAGAAGTTAAAGATATTGCTGGAGACATTAATGGAATGGTTGAGGACATTAAATATAACCCTGCTCGCCTACAACAAGTTACGGAACGACTAGACCAGCTTTATTCTCTCGAGCAAAAGCATCATGTCGGTTCGTCTGAAGAACTTATCGCTTTAGCTGAAGATATTCGTTCCCAGCTCGCTTCGTTGACTGATTCCGAGGATAATATCAAGGAACTTCGAAAGCAAATAGAGGTGGAGACGGAACAGGCAAAGAAGCTTGCCGAGAGGCTTTCTGCGGGTCGCTTGAAAGCGTCAAAGCAAGTGGAAAAGCTCGTCTCAGAGTCAATTACGGCAATGGATATGCCTGCTGCTATCTTCAAGGCAGACATAGAGAAAACAAATGAACTGCAGCCTTCTGGAATGGATAATGCCACCTTCTTGTTCTCCGCAAATAAGAACATGACACCCAGACCTTTAGCAGATGTGGCGAGTGGTGGCGAGATGTCAAGAGTGATGCTCGCCTTGAAAGCCTTGACTAGCAAACAAATGAATCTGCCAACTATTATCTTCGACGAGATTGATACAGGTGTTAGCGGCAAGGTTGCAAGTTCGATGGCACAGATAATGGCACAGATGAGTAGTGGCGGAAATCAGCAAGTCCTTGCCATCACTCACCTTCCACAGATTGCTGCAAAGGGCGATGCACACTACTTCGTCTACAAAGAAGATGAAGGACACCGTACTTTAACTCACATCAAACAACTTGATAAGGAAGGCCGCATTACAGAACTCGCTCACATGCTTTCTGGCAACATAGTAACCGAAGCTGCCAGAGAGAATGCCCGTCAACTTTTACAAGGAAAATGATTGATAAAGTCAGGACATATATCGACCGCGAAATAGGGCTTCCTCCTGAAGCTTTTATCCTCGTCGCTCTTAGTGGCGGAGCCGATTCTTCCGCGCTTTTGCTCATTTTGAAGGAACTGAGTTACAAGGTTCATGCCTTGCATTGCAACTTTCATTTGAGGGGCGAGGAGTCCAATCGCGACCAAGCTTTCGTGGAGGAACTTTGCAAACGGATTGACGTACCTCTGTCTGTCCGACATTTCCAAACGGAAGAAGAAGCAAAGCGCCGAGGCATCAGTTTGGAAATGGCAGCTCGCGACCTTCGTTATGACTGGTTTCGAGAGGAAATGAAGAACCTCAAAGCTTCTTGTGTCGCAGTTGCCCATCATCGAGACGACCAGGCTGAGACTTTGCTCTTGAACTTGCTTCGTGGAACCGGATTGCGTGGTTTGGCCGGAATGCAGCCCAAACACGACGGCATTATCCGTCCTTTACTTTGTCTTAGCCGAGAAGAAATCCTGGATTATCTTCAGGAACGAGGCCAGTCTTTCGTTACAGACAGTACGAATTCCGAACGAATTGCCCAAAGAAATAAGGTGCGTCTTGATGTCATACCTCTGCTTAAGGAAATAAATCCTGCCGTTGTCGAGCATCTTCATTTTGCTTCCGAAAATGTTCGCCAAAGTCTTCCTTATTATAAAAAAGGAATAGAGGCGACTTTCAATGAAATGAGGATTACGGGAACCTGTTTCCCTTTGTCTGCTCTTTCCTCGCAGACTTTGCTTCACGAATGGCTTTTGGAAAAGGGTTTCAATCGTGCTCAAGAAGAGGAGATGCTAAGTGCCTCGAACAGTCAGGTCGGCAAAGTTTGGCATTCGAACAATCATTTTGTCCTTCGTGACCGCAATTCTTTGATACTTTCTCCCCTGTCAAAACAGGCTGAGGTGCCTCAAATCAAACAAGAGATAGTGTCATGTATCGGCAAAACGGGCCCTGATATTGCATATTTTGATGCTGATTTGATTACAAATCAGATTGAGGTCCGTCCTGTTCAAGAAGGCGATGCGTTTGTGCCTTTCGGAATGAAGGGCAGAAAGTTGGTGAGCGATTTCCTGACAGACCGCAAACTCAACCGTTTCGAGAAAGCTGAACAATTTGCTGCGGTCTGTGGCGATGAAATCATTTGGCTTATAGGTCATCGCAGCGACAATCGTTTCAGAGTGACTGACGCGACTAAGCGTATCCTGAAACTTAGCGTGGTTAAATCGTAAAACTTAACGTGTGTAGTTGGCAAAGTTAACACGTGAAAATGCCCAACATCGCGTGTGATATTGGGCATTTACATTTGTGTTGACGAAGTCTTTTACCAGATGTCTTCCGGCCTTTCGGGGTTGTCGTAAACCTCCTTCGGGCAGTATTCCATGTAGTCCATGTAGAATTCCTTATCTTCGGAATCGAGAACAGACTTCAGTTTCATGTAGTAAGTCTTGTCCGGATCCATGGTCTGCCGAATGATGATATAACGGAGGTTTGAACTGCGATTGCGTTCAATGTCGGAACTGCTTCCGTCTGCCGTAACGGTCTTTGCGCCTTTCATTACGCCATTGTTGCGTAGTCGTTTGTCAACCTCGATATTGTAGTCCTCGTCTTTTCCATCTGCTTCGTAACCGACATTCATGCTGCCAATACCTTTCGTCAGGTTAACAGGAATGCCTGCTGCGGGAAGTTTGGTCGGGTCGGAACCGAAGTAGAACTGCTGGATGCCTCGGTCGCCATTTGGCAGCACATCGTAGCGGAACTCGTAGGTGCCACGCCTAGGAACTGGAGGAAGTTTGAAGGTGAGCTCGAAACGTCCTTTCGCTTTCATCTCGTCGCTATGGAGATTGCACCAGTTATAGCCGTATGCATTAAGATAAACGAAGAGCGTCTGGTCGTTCATCTGCATGTTTTCGAAGTAGTTGTAGATGCGAGTTGCAGGTATATAGACGTCCTGGTTCTTCTCGTCGGCCGACATTTTGAGTCGAATGTCGTTGTTCATGGCTTCCGGGAAGAGTGTCATTCCGTCGAAGCGCAGACGTTCCTTAGCAAGGTTGTCGCGCACATTGTCGTTGTACGAGAGTGGTGCTCCGATTGGATAGATGCAACAATTGATGATATCGTTCAGTATGGCATGCTCTGGGTCTCTGTCGACATAACACCCTTCCTTGTCGGCATCGCAATATAGTTCGTGCAGGATTTCTCGTCTGTCCTGTTCGAGTTTTGGGAAGCGATTGAGGTAGATGCCATTACTTTCCTTGCTTTCAAAGATTTTCAGGAGACGACGTTTGCCCATAGTAGTGTAGATTTCGTACATGGGTATGGTGAACGTCTTTCTGGCTTGGTCGTAGCCGAACTCGTTCCTGTGGAAGACGAGGCGGTCTGCCGGAGTACGGAAGGGCAGGATGTGGTAGGTGGTCCATTGATAGAGGAGGTTCATCTCGCTATCGTAGTTCTCGTCTGTCGTGAATCGGTCGTCGTCGGAATACTGATGATTGTTCACAATCCATTGTACTAGAGCAGGGAGCAATGTTGTGGAAGGTGCTTTCGGGTCTAGTCCTTGCTCGCGCCAGAATTCGTCTGTTTCGGCGAAGATGGTAAAGCCGTAGAGTCGGTGGCGAGGCGTCCAGTTGTCACCATTCGGGAAATGTCCGTCGATGTACATGTGCATGTTCTCGGGAATCTCGCCACGGAGGTAACGGTTCTCGTAGACTTCGTCACGGATTTTGGAGAGTGTGTCCATCAGTCCGCAAGCCTGTATGGCCTTTGCCATGACGAGGAAACCTTCCTGTTCGTGGTCGAGCATTTCCTGCAGATACAGGGCTGCCGTCACGTCCTTCGGAGCGATGACGCGAGTCACTTGGTGGATGACGCCGTTTGTGACAATGATGTCGCGCTCGGTGATGTTGATTGGGCAAGTGTTGTTGATGAAGATGGTGTCAACGCCTTGGTAGCGAACGGACAACCTGCGGTCGTTCATGTTGTTCAGGGGGAACTCCGTGCCGGTCTTTTGCGGGAATGCGTTTACCTGGAATGCTTCTTCGTGGTCGCCCGAGTCAATGACGGAATTGCAGACCACCACCCGGATTACAGAGTCGCGCTTGTGGTCGCTCACGAAAGCGTCCCACGAAGGTTCGCTCAGTAGCGATGGCTCTTCCGCGCAAAGTTCCTCCAGATAGGTTTGGATGGCATCGTTTGTCGGCGCGAATACGGTGTAGTGTCCTCTTGCACCCAGCAATTCGCCGACGGTACTTTTGCTTCGAATCGAGATGGGAGTTATTTTCAGAAGCCTGACATATTCGGAATATGTGTTGTGCCTCTCCAAATAACTCATAACGTTGTCGGATGTAAAGACGTATCGCGCCGAAGTGTCGATGTTCTCGGTACATCCCCACAGCGTAAATAGTAGAATTGTAATGGTTAAAGTCTTTCCAAACAGGAATTTCATGGTTGGATTGTGTTTGTTATTGTTAGTTTCGAATGCAAAAATACAAAATATTTATGAAATGTGAATAATGATTTTTAAATTATTTTGTACCTTTGCACGCAAAATATTGAAAAAAGTATGCAAAGCATCAGGAATATTGCTATCATTGCACATGTCGACCATGGCAAAACGACCCTTGTAGATAAAATGCTTCTGGCTGGAAACCTCTTTCGCGAGAATCAGCAGACTGGCGAGCTTATGCTCGACAATAACGAACTCGAGCGTGAGCGAGGCATTACTATCCTCTCCAAGAACGTCAGCATCAACTACAAGGACACTAAGATAAACATCATCGACACGCCGGGACACAGTGACTTCGGTGGCGAGGTGGAGCGTGTCCTTAACATGGCCGACGGTTGCCTGTTGCTCGTCGATGCTTTCGAAGGCCCGATGCCACAGACACGTTTCGTCCTTCAAAAGGCTTTGCAGATTGGACTTAAGCCTGTCGTAGTTATTAATAAGGTAGATAAGCCGAACTGTCGTCCTGAAGAAGTTTATGAGATGGTGTTCGACCTGATGTGCGACCTCGATGCAACTGAGGAGCAACTCGATTTCCCCGTCATTTATGGCTCTGCAAAGCAAGGCTGGATGGCCGAGGATTGGCAGACGCCAACTGGGGACATCACTTATCTGCTCGACTGCATCTTGAAGTATATTCCTGAGCCTAAGATGCTGGAAGGCACACCTCAGATGCTCATCACGAGTCTCGATTATAGCAACTATACAGGCCGTATCGCGGTGGGGCGCGTCCATCGTGGCACGTTGAAAGAAGGCATGAACATTACGATTGCCCATCGTAACGGCCAGATGGAAAAGACGAAAATAAAGGAGCTCCACACCTTTACTGGTATGGGCCGCCAGAAGACTTCGGAGGTCAGCTCGGGTGATATCTGTGCGATTGTAGGCTTGGAGCGCTTCGAGATAGGCGACACGATTTGCGACTTCGAGAACCCCGAGCCGTTGCCTCCCATCAGTATTGATGAGCCTACAATGTCCATGCTCTTCACCATCAACGATTCGCCCTTCTTCGGCAAGGAAGGCAAGTATTGCACGAGCCGCCACATCGGAGAACGTCTGGAGCGCGAGCTCGAGAAGAACCTTGCCCTTCGAGTTGAAGTGCCCGAAGGCTATACGGACCGCTGGATTGTCTCTGGTCGAGGAGTACTTCATCTGTCTGTCCTTATCGAGACCATGCGTCGCGAAGGCTACGAACTGCAGGTCGGTCAGCCTCAAGTCATATATAAGGAAATAGATGGCGTGAAGTGCGAACCCATCGAGGAGATGACAATTAATGTGCCTGAAGAGTTCTCGTCGAAGATGATTGATATGGTGACGCGCCGCAAGGGTGAGATGACAAGCATGGAGAGCCAGGGAGAGCGTGTCAACATCGAGTTCCTCATCCCTTCTCGCGGCATTATAGGTCTGCGCACAAACATGCTCACGGCAAGTCAGGGCGAGGCCATCATTGCCCATCGTTTCAAGGAATATCAGCCCTACAAAGGCGACATCAACCGTCGCGTGAATGGCTCCCTTATTGCCCTCGAGAGCGGTAATGCCTATGCCTACGCCATCGACCATTTGCAGGACAGAGGACGCTTCTTCATCGAGCCTCAAGACCAGGTTTATGCAGGTCAGGTTGTGGGCGAGCATGTTCATGAGAACGATATCGTCATTAATGTGTGCAAGGCCAAGCAGCTGACCAACGTTCGTGCAAGCGGCACAGACGAGAAAGCCCACATCATTCCCGCCACAATCTTCTCTTTGGAAGAAGCGCTCGAATACATAAAGGCTGACGAATACGTTGAGGTAACGCCTAAGAGTATGCGCATGCGCAAGGTCATCCTCGACCATCTGGAAAGAAAAAGAGCGAATAAAGAATAATACCTTGAAAACTAAACTATTAACCTTCATTCTATTGTCCTTTTGTTTAAATGGCATTAGGGCGCAAGTTTCATCCACTTGGGTTGCGAAGGACAATCTTGGCCGTACTTTACCGACGGACGAGGAGTGTCCGCTCAAGACAGACAAGCCGCGAACCGTAGGCATTTTCTACATCACTTGGCACACCCAGAATCTCCACAACGGACAGCCCTACACCTACGATGTGACGAAGTTGCTCGATGAGAATCCGATGCGCACGAAAGGCGAGCCGGACTTCCCCTATGCCACTTATCATTGGGGTGAACCTGAATACGGCTACTTCCTCAGCCAGGACAAATATGTTTGCTTCCACGACCTCTCGATGCTGGCCGATGCGGGGGTTGACGTTCTTATCATGGACGTCACAAACGCCGTCTGCTATTGGGATGAATGGGAAGTCTTGTTCACGACGATGCAGGAGATGAAAGCCCTCGGAAACAAGGTGCCGAAGTTCTGCTTCTGGGCGTTCAACGGCAACGTGATTGACGTCGTCCAGAGCCTCTACGAACGCTACTACAAGACGCCTCGCTATCAGGATTGCTGGTTCTATTGGGACGGCAAGCCGTTGCTGCTTTACAACGCCACGCCCTCTGTTGATGCCAATCCCAATGGCGGACAGAAGGGCAAGACGGACTACAGCGACGAGGTAAAGGAGTTCTTCACTTTGCGCAATATGTGGTGGGGCTACAACAGTTGGGCTGGAGCGCCCTACGTGGGAGGCGAAGACAAATGGAGCTTCGGCTACGAGATGAACGACAAGAAAGTGGCAGCCCTCAAGCCCGAAGAACTTTGCTCCAAGCATCAGGGACGCCTCGAGGAAATGGCCGTCACACCTGCCCAACACCCAATCAGCATTACAGGAAAGAGTTGGCGACGCGAGACTTTGGAGCCCGAACTTGATGGAAAAGACATGCCAAGTAAGGCTTTTGTCCCTTGGTTAGGAGAGGAAAAGGAAAATCCCACGCAGTACGGCATCTACTTCCAGGACCGTTGGGATGAAGCGCTCCAGGTTGATCCCGACTTCATCTACCTGAACGACTGGAACGAATGGACGGCAGGCAAGTACCGGAACGGGAAAGACCCGTCTGGACAGGCCGATATGCACATCGATTTCCTTGGCAGAAAGGAGAATCCGTTCTACTTCGTGGACCAGTACAATGCCGAGTTCAACCGCACCATTGCCCCCATGAAAGGTGGTTGGACGGACAACTACTATATGCAGATGGTCCAGAACATCCGTCGCTTTAAAGGCGTTGCGCCCATGCCCGTGCATCGTGGATATCAGCAGATCACGCTCGACGGAAAGCTCGACGAGTGGCAGCCCGACAGCAGTTTCCTCGATACCCGTGGCGACGTCCTTCATCGCGACCACAACGGCTATGGCGACCTGCACTACACCGACAATACAGGCCGTAACGACATCGTGCGTTGCCTGGTTGCAGTGGACAAGAAGAACATCTATTTTGCTGCCGAGACAGCCCAGCCGCTCACGCCCAGCACAAACCGGAATTGGATGTTGCTCTACATCGACACCGACGAGGACGGGAAATTTGACATCGGAATCCAAGATTCAAGACTGGTAAGTCCGAAGTTCGAGAAAGAATGGGATGTTGCGATAGGGGAGAAGAGTGTCGAAATTGCTATCCCCCGCAAGTTGCTTGGCAAGACGGGAAAGCGTTTCAGCCTGTCCTTCAAGTGGGCCGACAATCCCACCCTTCCGGGCGACATCATCTCCGTCTCCACCACCGGCGACACCGCACCCAACCGCCGCTTTGCCTACCGCTTCGTCTGGGAGAAATAAAAGCAAAGGGGGCTTCCTTCGTAGTGTGTCAAAATCGTCTGACTTTGAGGCGCGTTTTATCAGTATGTCAATTTTTCTGTTTGGGATAGGGATGCGCCGCTGCGTGTCCCCATTCATATATGGTGTTCCGCGAAGGGAATCGTCACGTTTGACGTTTGCATTTGTCTAGTGTGACGTTTGCAAACTTCACGTG
>JAGCFN010000140.1 GCA_017650085.1 Bacteroidaceae bacterium
CAATCTTCGACTTGATGCCGTCGATAAGTCCTTGAATGAGATCCGCGCCCCATGTGAACGCCTGAGAAGCCATGTTCTTGATGCCGTCGCGGAGCTTTCCGATCAGCTCGGAACCGAGGTTCACCATGTTGCCAAAGAAAGACTTGACGCCATTATCGAGTGACAAAATGATCTGACCTGCAGCGCTGACCAGCTGCGGAAGATTCTGGATAATGCCTTTCACGAGCGCAACGATGATCTGCATTGCAAGCGCAATAAGTTTCGGAAGGTTGTTGACGATCGCAGTCACGAGCTTGTCAATGATGACCGGCGCTTTTTCGATCAGGACAGGCAGCGCGTCGATAAGACCGAGCGCAAGCCCCTCGATCAGCTGCATTGCAGCGTCAAGCAGCAAGTCTATGTTATCGACAAGCGTTTCGACGATCTGCAATAACACGTCAACGACCGCCGGTATAAGCTCCGGGAGTGCGTCAATCAATCCTTGTGCGAGTGACGTGATAAGCGTCATCGCTGCTGTAACGATCTGCGGCAGATTGTCAATCAATGCCTGGACAATAACCATAATCGCCTCAGTTGCGACCGGGATAAGCTGCGGAAGCATATCAACCATTGTATTCAGCAGACTTGTGAATGCTTTTGTAATGACCGGCAGAAGCTTCGGAAGCGTTGCAAGAAGCGAATTGACGACGGCAGGGAGCGCGTCAACAATCCGTTCGATAACCGGCACGACGTTCTTGACAACAGCGTCAAATGCATCTGTGAGGTTTGATGTGAGCTTCTGGATGTCAGCTTGGCTGCTTCCGAGGCCAGCCATGAGCGAAGTCCATGCAGCAGAAAGCAATCCGAACGAACCGGAGATCGTTTCCGTTGCCTCTCGTGCAAAGTTTCCGTCATACTGCTCTGTTTTGTCAAGGAACATCTGCATTGCGACATTGACCTTGTCCTGCGTTGTCTCGACTTCTCCAAGTCCTTTTTCGAGCGCGTATGCCTTGATAGACGTATCATTGATTGCAACGCCGAGATTATCCATCATCGTGAAGTTGCCTTTTGCAGCTCCAGCGACGGATTCCATTGCCTGAGAAAGATCAATACCCATGACAGACGCCATGTCAGCGGCACGCTGCATCGCTTTTTCTGTCATGTTTACGGATTGCTCAGCCGTGAAGCCGCTTCCTTGCAGAAGTGCTCCCATTTTGTTTGCAGTCGCAAGGTATTCTGATTGAGAAAGTCCGAGGTTCTTGTAAGCATCTTCACCGGCTTTTGCAATATGCTCTGCATACTCACCGAAAACTGCCTCAGCACCGCCGAGGTTCTGCTCAAGCTCTCCGGTCTGAGAAATGACCTCTTTTGCCAGCTTGACAGCAGCAGCACCAACAGCCACAAGTGCAGCGCCTGCCGCTTTTGCTGCGACAGAAAGACCGCTTTTCAGCTTGTCGCCGAAGTTGCTTGTTTTATCTCCGGCATCTTCCATTGCTTCGCCGGTTTCCTGCGTCTGGCTTTCCAGCTGTTTCAGCCGGTTCTCGGTCTTGACGATCTCACCCTGAAATGCGATGTACTGCTCTTCTGAGATCTCGCCGCGCTCGAATGCAGCCTTGACATCATCCTGCGCAGCTTTCAGCTTGTTCAGCTTATCCTTTGTCTGCTCGATATTCTGCGCAAGGAGCTTCTGCTTCTGCGCGACAAGCTCTGTGTTGTGCGGATCGAGCTTCAGCAGGCTTTCGACGCTTTTCAGGTTCTTGGAAGTCTTCATTGATTCGCTTGTGACTTCCTTCAGGCCTTTTGTAACGCCGCTTGTATCTGCGCTGATCGCGATTTCAATGCCCTTGATAGGTCCTGCCATTTACTCACCGCCTTCCCATTGCTTTTTCTGCGGCCGCCAAGCTTTCCTTGTACGACCGGTATTTCTCTTCGTTAATCTGTCCTTCGGCATACTGTGCATCAATATCCGGCTCAATGCTTTTCAGCGCCTTATATCGCTTGTAGTTGTCGTGGACTTCTTCGCCGTTTGCCTTTCTTTGCGATCGGTCGTGCTCGATACACCAGTTTATCAGCATCCCGGTATTCCAGTCGTCAATCTCCGAAAGAGGAAAGCCGCGAACGATCAGCATGTCAGCGAATTCTTCGGCAGTCAGAGCGTCGTTTGACTTTTCTCCGCTGCCGTCAATCAGTTTTTTTCGTCAACCTGCATTTCTGCGCCGAGCATCGGGAGAAGCTGGCAGAAGATGCCGATGACATCAAAGTCGTCGAAACTGTCGAGCCAGTCAAGCATATCAGACGGAACATTTCTGTCCGCTGATTTTGCCATGACGTGGATCATGTTATACATGTACTCGATGTCGAATTTCGACATGTCAACAGACGGAACGCCGTCTGCAATAATAACCTTTCCTTCCTTGTCGCGGTTCACGCAGCCGAGGAAGGCAGACAGATCAGAATAGAACTCGTGACCTGTCTGCCTCTTGTAGGCGAGCATGGTTGCACCGGACTTTCGGAACGGAACTCTTTTGCCGTCGATAGTCAGTGTAATTTCCATGCTTGCCTCCTTACGTCTTTGTCACAATCACTTTGTACGTGGTCGTGATGCCGCCCTTTGTTGCGGTGATCGTCAGCGTGTTCTGACCGGCAGACCATGTTGCCGCGCTGCCGCTGTTGACAGTCGTGCTGCCGTTCTTAATCGCGACCGTTGCGCTGTCTGCGCCGGTTGCTGTGACGTTATTTGTTGCGGATGTGGTC
>JAGCFN010000141.1 GCA_017650085.1 Bacteroidaceae bacterium
CCACGGCAAATCCAAACCTTGATGCCCAGCAGGCCCACCTTTGTGAGAGCCTCAGCTTGGCAGTAGTCGATGTCTGCGCGGAATGTGTGCAGCGGGGTACGACCCTCCTTGAACATTTCGCTACGTGCGATTTCAGCACCGTTCAGACGTCCGCTGATCTGGACCTTGATACCCTCTGCACCGGCACGCATCGTGTTCTGAATAGCCATCTTGATGGCACGGCGATATGCAATCTTGCCTTCCACCTGGCGAGCGATGTTATTAGCCACGATTGTTGCGTCGAGTTCGGGCTTCTTGATCTCAAAGATATTGATTTGGATGTCCTTCTTGTAAAGTTTCTTGAGTTCTTCCTTCAGTTTGTCAACATCCTGTCCACCTTTACCGATGACGATGCCCGGACGGGCTGTGCAAATCGTAATGGTAACGAGTTTCAGTGTACGCTCAATGACAATCTTCGAAACGCTGGCCTTTGCCAGACGCTCGTTCAGATACTTACGGATCTTCATGTCTTCGACAATGTTTTCACCGAAGTTCTTGCCACCGAACCAATTCGAATCCCAACCACGGATAATACCCAGTCGGTTGCTTATTGGATTAACTTTCTGTCCCATTCTGCTTATTCTTTTTCGTCATTAGTTTTGGTATCTACAAACAGTGTCACGTGGTTTGAGCGCTTACGGATGCGATAACCACGACCCTGCGGAGCCGGACGCATGCGCTTCATCGTAACGCCTTCGTCTACAAAGACACGGCTCACGATGAGTTCGCCGTCTTCGGCCTTACGCTCGTTCTTAGCTTCCCAGTTGGCAATGGCTGAAAGCAGAAGTTTCTCAACATCTGCAGCAGCATGCTTCTTCGAGAATCTCAATACACCCAAGGCGCGATTCACCTCCATACCGCGAATCATGTCGACGACATAACGCATCTTGCGAGGAGAAGAGGGGACGCCTTTGAGCTTTGCAAAGTATTGTGTCTTTAGGGCTGTTTTTCTTGCCTCAGCCGCTAATCTCTTTCTATTTCCCATTATTGCTTCTTTGATTTAAATGGTTCTACCCTGCTTATTTCTTGTTGCCGGCATGACCGCCAAAACGACGTGTCGGAGAGAACTCTCCCAGTTTGTGGCCAACCATGTTCTCAGTAATGTAAACAGGGATAAATTTGTTTCCGTTATGAACTGCAACAGTGTGTCCCACGAAATCGGGGGAAATCATTGATGCTCTGGCCCATGTCTTGACGACAGTCTTCTTACCACTCTCGTTCATGGCGAGAATTTTCTTCTCGAGCGATACGTTGATGTACGGGCCTTTTTTAAGTGAACGACTCATAAATTTACTCTAATTAACTTGTTTACTTCTTGTTAGCTCTTTCGATGATATACTTGTTCGAAAGCTTCTTCGGTGCACGAGTCTTCAGACCCTTAGCATACAGACCCTTGCGTGAACGTGGGTGACCTCCAGACTGACGTCCTTCACCACCACCCATCGGGTGATCATGCGGGTTCATAACAACACCACGGTTGTGAGGGCGCTGACCCAGCCAACGGCTGCGACCGGCCTTACCAGACTGCTCAAGAGCATGGTCTGAGTTACCAACACTACCTACAGTAGCCTTACAAGCTGAGAGAATCTGACGTGTCTCGCCTGAA
>JAGCFN010000142.1 GCA_017650085.1 Bacteroidaceae bacterium
ATGCAAGAGGTCATCGGTTCGAGCCCGATATTCTCCACTTGGGGCAAGAGAGGCTTTCCGGCAAACGGGGAGCCTCTTTTCTCTTTGCAGGGGCTTCTCCGGAACTTCACGTTAGTACATCGCCAACTTCACGTTAGTAAATTGCAATCGTCACACTAGTTATTTGCAATCGTCACGTGCCATGTTTGAAATTTAGGCGTGCAAAGTTTGTTTTTGCTTTGCAGTTTGCTTTTTATTTCGTAACTTTGCGCAGTCAATAATCACTTTCAGAACATAGTACGATGAAGAATCACTTTTCCTCTTTTCTATGCCTTTGCCTGTTTTCGACATTCGCCTTTTCGCAGACCATGACGGAGTGGGACGATGTGAGCATAACGAGTGTGAACCGCATCCAGAGTCACGACCTCAGCATCCCCTTTGACGAAGTCGAGGATGCTCATTCGTTGGATTTGTCCAGATCGCCTTACTACCTCGATTTGAACGGTACTTGGAAGTTCCGTTGGAGCGCTTTGCCAAGCAAGGTTCCTGCAGGTTTCTATGCCGACAATTATGACGTGAGCAGTTGGGACGACATTACCGTGCCGATGCCTTGGCAAATGTACGGAGTCCGCAAGAACAAGAGTTGGGACAAGCCTCTCTATGTAAACACGCGCTATCCCTTCACATATACGAGCGACTACTCTGTAATGGCCTCACGTCCAGGCGATTATACTTACAACGAACAAATGAAGAACCCGGTCGGATGCTATCGCCGCACCTTCACACTTCCCGTGGGTTGGCTGGCGAGGAAGACTTTCCTTCGCTTCAACGGAGCAGGTCACGGCTACTATGTCTGGGTGAATGGGCAGTTTGTGGGATATGCCGAGGACTCTTATTTGCCGAGCGACTTCGACATCAGCAACTTTGTCCGCGAGGGAGAAAATAACGTCTCTGTACAGGTTTACCGCTTCACAAGCGGCTCATTCCTCGAGTGTCAGGACTATTGGCGACTGACGGGCATCACTCGCGATGTCTATCTCTGGTCGGCTCCTGAAACGCGAATCGGCGACTTCTTCTTCCAGACGACATCCCTCTCATCCTCAGGCACTTCCGGACAAGGGAAGTTGCAAGTCACCTTGGAGGGCAGTTCCGCAAGGGGAATGACTTTGCAAATGACAGTCAGCGACGGGACAAGCGTGCTGAAGGAATATACGAAAACACTCTCCTCATCTTCCAACGTGAGCCAGAATCTCAGCCTGACAGGCATCGAGGCATGGAGCGCAGAACATCCGAAACTCTATGATTTGACCCTCCGTCTGCTGGATTCTGAGGGGGCTCTGGTCGATATGCGAGCCTGCAAGATTGGCTTCCGAACAGTCAGCATCCGTAATGATGGAGCCCTTCTCATCAATGGGAAACGCCTTGTGGTTCACGGAGTTAACCGGCATGACTTCAGTACTGAGACGGGTAGGACTGTGAGCCGGGAGGAGATGCTGAAGGACGTCCTGACGATGAAACGCCTGAATGTGAACGCAGTACGTACGAGCCACTATCCCAACAATCCCTATTTCTACGAACTTTGCGACCAATACGGACTCTATGTCCTTGCCGAGGCGGATGTGGAATGCCATGGGAACATGGGCCTCAGCAGTGTGGAACTCTTCCGCAAACCTATGGTGGAACGCAATGAGAGGCATGTCCGAACCCTTCGCAATCATGCCTGCATCTTTGGATGGAGTGCCGGAAACGAGAGTGGAGGCGGCAACAACTTCCAGAGCGTCATGCAAGCCATTAAAGCGCTCGACACCTCGCGCATCACCCACTACGAGGGAAACAGTCAATGGAGCGACGTATCGAGCACGATGTACGGCAGCTACTCGAACATGCTCTCTACCGCCAAGGACAGACAACGCGGCTATAAAGGCGGCACGAGCCAGCGTCCGCACATCCAATGCGAGAACACCCATTCCATGGGCAACTCGATGGGTAACGAGATTGACTACTACAGGGACATCTACGAGCCTTATCCTGCGATGGTGGGCGAGTTTGTTTGGGACTGGAAGGACCAAGGGCTGACGATGCCTGTTCCTGGCAAGACGAACCAATATTACTGGGCTTATGGCGGCGACTTCGGTGACAGACCTAACGACGGATCATTCTGCTGCAATGGAGTTGTACTGCCAGATTGCACTCCGACAGCAAAGAGCTTCAATATGAAGGGAGTTTATCAGCCCCTCGATGTCCTGCCTCTCGATGTGGAACAGGGTGTTTTCCGAGTTAAGAATAAACTTCAACAGATTCGCTTTAACGGATATGATGTTCAATATGTTATAAGTGAAGATGGAATTGCAGTTGCCCGTGGTTCGGTTTCCGACTTGGACCTCGCGCCATGGGACAGTACGACGATTACCGTACCCTACGAAAATGTCACGTTCAAACCCTCTTCGCGCTACACGATTCGCTTCTCCACAACTCTTCGCGAGGCCACGCCTTGGGCAGAAGTTGGCTACGAAGTGGCGGCATCGGAAGCCGTCATTCGCGAGGCCACAACGCCTCAAGTTTATGCTTACGAAGGCTCAGATACGCTTGCCATTACTGGAACGGGAACAAGCAGGACAGTGAAGGGCGCAAACTTCAGCGTGACATTCTCGGGCGGTACGCTCTCGCGTTATGTCCTCGACGGCACCACACTCATCAATCAACCAATTAAGCTTAACACTTTCCGCGTCCCCACGGAGAACGACAAGGCACAGGAAGGCAACTGGGAAAGCTTGGGAGTGCGTTCACTGGCAATGTCTGCAGGCACTTGGGAAGTTGAGCAGGATGAGGCAAATCGCTGGGTACAACTCTCAATCACAGACACTTACAAGACCAGTACGTCTGCCCTCATCTTCACAGTCAACAAGCAGTTCCGAGTTTATCCCGACGGCACGATTAGTGTCAGCACAGTAACAACTCCGAACATCGAGGGTGCTGTGTTGCCGAAGTTGGGCTTCCGCTTCGAGATGCCCAGCACGGCGGAGAACATCACTTGGCTGGGCAGAGGACCGTTCGACAACTACCTCGACCGCAATTATGCCGCTCATTTTGGCATTTATCATAGTACCGTCACGGAGCAATGGACCAACTTCATTCGTCCGCAAGAGACTGGAAATAAGGAAGATGTGCGTTGGCTGGCAGTTACTACGAAAGCAGGGAAAGGCCTTCTCTATGCTTCGCCCAACGGCATGTCGACTACCGTGGGACATTGGCGGGCAGAGGATATCTACACATCTCCCAGCAATCGTCTGGGGCATCCTTACGAGGTTACGTTCCCGCGGGCTACTGTCGTTTCGCTCGATGCTTGGAATCGCGCGCTCGGCAATGCCAGTTGCGGACCTGATGTGCTTGACAAATACGAGCGGAAACTCACACAAACGCCCTTCTGTTTCATGATTATGCCGATTTTGGAGGCTAGTTCCGACACCATTCTGACGCAGCGTGGAAGCCTCGGCTTGCCTGTCTGCCAGCCCGTTCGTTTCTCCGATGACGGGCACGGATATGCTGTCCTGAGCTCAGACAATCCTGCGGGTACCATTATCTATTATAGCATTGACGGCAGCGATTTCCTGCCCTACACGGAGCCCCTCGACATGCGTGGTGGAGGACTTCTGCGGGCTTATGCCGTAGCCGAAGGTTTGGCGTCGAGCATTGTCACGGAGAAGAAGTATGGCTTCTTCGTGGATAAGACCTCATGGACTATCTATAGCTATGACAGTCAGCAAGGCGGCAACGAGTTGGCAGCCAATGCGATAGACGACAACGAGAACACCATTTGGCACACGCAATACACCCCCACGACACCCGATTGCCCGCATGAACTGGTGATTGACATGAAGAAAACCTATCGTATCACTGCCTTCGCGTATAAGGGGCGCAAGGACGGCTCCAACGGAAGGGTGCAGCGCTACGAGGTCTATTTCAGCAACAACCCGCGTCTGTGGGGCGAGCCGGCAGCTAGCGGCACTTTCAACAATACGTCGGACAAGCAGACAGTCAACATCCCTAGCAAGCCCGAGGCGCGCTACATGAAGTTCCTGGTGCGCTCCGTAGTGGACAACAAGGCCTATGCCTCTGCAGCCGAATTGTACGTCGAAGCTGAGGCTGTGATGCCGCAGATTCTTTGGCAGATTCCGCCCATCAACACCGCCCATCGCTATCGCATCCGCGAGAAGCAATCCGGCCTGTGCCTGCACTATCAGACGCATAACAATGAAGGCCATTTCTGCCTTGGAGAGTTCAACGCGAACGATGCGACCTACATATTTACCTTTGAGCAGGTTCAGGGCTTCACGGCCTTCTTCAGGTTGAAGGCAAACGGACATTACATGTCGTACGACAGCAGTGCCGGATGGAGAATCATATCTACCACAACACGGCCCACAGACAAGAACGGATGGATTCAGGTGGAGCGATTGGAAGGTGGGAATGCCTATCTGCGTTGTGGCTGGCAGAACAGTAGGGTAGTGGGCTTCGACTCGAGGAACGTTGGCAGCTACATCTATGCCGACAAGACTGTTCCAGGCGAGTTCCTCCTCGAGGATATCGATGAAGAAGCCGATGGGATAATTGGACCTCGCTCCACTCCGTTTGTGCCCGAACGGCTCTACAACCTAAGCGGGCAAAGAGTTCGCCCTGATTATCGTGGCATCGTCGTCACCGATGGGCAGAAGGTCTTGCTGAAGCGATAATAAAGGTTCGCAACCCGATGCAAAGTGCTTCGTGACTGAACTTAACGTGTTAAATTGGCCACTTTAACGTGTTAAGTTTGCATTTTAGCTGTGCCGCGTTTGCTCTTATCTGCAGCTAAGAGCTCACCTCTCAAATACGCTACGAAGTTACGACAATTTTCTGACATATGCAAGGATTTTGTCAAATATTTTCGCAGAAAATTGCAAGTTTTCGGGGTGGCGAAGTTAGATAATTAGATAATTAGAAAGTTGTTATACGACAGGAAGCGAATTGGACGGATTCACGACAGCACTATAAGATTATTAATAGAGTTTTATTATTAATAATATCATTATTATATTTA
>JAGCFN010000143.1 GCA_017650085.1 Bacteroidaceae bacterium
AAATCAATGCCGAGCCTGAAAAGAAAGAAGAAATTCAAAACAAATAACCATAAGTTTAACCATCCTAACAAAAAAACATCTCTTATGAAAGACATGTCAAGAAGATCGTTCCTCAAGGCAGGAACCGCAGCAACTGCTGCTCTCGCAATGGCTCCCACCGATGTACTCGGCAAGGCAAAAGCGTCAAAGAAACCCGCTCAAACCGGCAAGATTAAACTCCTCGGCGTAGGTGTTGGCGGTCGTGGTCATGCTGACATCAACGGCGTCACCTACAAAGGCAAGGAAGTTTATGACGACATCGAGTTCATCGGCATGTGCGACGTGGACTTCAAGTATGCAAAGGGCGTCCTCGAAGAGTATCAGAAGCTCTTCCCCAACATGAAGATCTACAACGACTACAAGAAGATGTATGCTGAGCTGTTGGACAAGGCCGATGCAGTCATCTGCGGTACTGCCGACCACACTCACGCCATCATCTGCGCAGAAGCTCTGGCAGCAGGCAAGCACGTTTACTGCGAGAAGCCACTCACGCGAACCGTTTACGAATCTCGTCTGCTCACCAAACTCGCTGCAAAGGCCGGTGTTGCCACACAGATGGGTAACCAGGGTTCCAGCGGCGAAGGCGTGAACCTGACTTGCGAATGGATCTGGAACGGCGAAATCGGTGAAGTGACTCGCGTAGACGCCTTCACAGACCGTCCTATCTGGCCACAAGGCCTGGAGCGTCCTGAAGAGGTACACGAAATCCCCAGCACGCTGAACTGGGATGCATTCATCGGCCCGGCTCCAAAGCGTCCTTACAACTCAATCTATCACCCCTGGAACTTCCGTGGATGGTGGGACTTCGGCACAGGCGCCCTGGGCGACATGGCTTGCCACATTCTGCACCCCGTCTTCAAGGCTCTCGACCTTGGCTATCCCATCAAGGCTGAAGGAAGCTCAACCCCCCTCATGTCTGACTGCTGCCCAAGCGCACAGGTTGTCAAGCTGACCTATCCCGCTCGTCCAAACCGTCCTAAGGTTGCCATGCCTGAGGTAGTGGTCACTTGGAGCGATGGTGGTATTGTTCCTTTCCGTCCAGAAGGACTGCCCGTAGGCAAGGACCTGAACGTCAGTGGTGGTGGTGCCATCTTCTACGGCACTAAGGACATCCTCGTAGTAGGTTGCTACGGTGAGAGACCTTACCTCGTAAGTGGCCGTGTGCCCAATGCACCAAAGGTTTGCCGTCGTGTGACTGAGAGCCACCAGCGCGACTGGATCCGTGCCATCAAGGAAATCCGTGCAGGCAAGACCGATTGGGTAAGAACTGCATCTGACTTCAGCGAAGCAGGTCCTTTCAACGAAATGGTTGCCATGGGCGTTGTAGCTACACGTCTGCAAGGCCTGAACCAGACCTTGGAATGGGACGGCGAGAACATGCGCTTCACCAACATTCCTGAAAAGGCTACCGTTCGCGCCATGTTGAAGGACGGCTTCTCCATCCACGATGGACACCCAACATTCAACAAGACTTACACAGAACCCGTGAATGCTCGCGAGTTTGCAGCAGAACTCATCAAGCCTAAGTACCAGAATGGCTATGTTCTGCCCGACATGCCAGCATAACGCCTAACAGTTCTACGACAATGAAACTAAGGAATATCCTAGCCGCAGCAGTTCTGACTGCTGCGGTTGGCGTACAGGCTCAGCCTCAGTACGTCGTTATCGAGAATCCTCAGGTTGACCTCAGCACATTGAAGGTCGACAAGGAAGGCTACTATGTCCTCTTCGACGGCTCAAGCCTCAACGGTTGGCGTGGATACTGCAAGGACCACATCCCCAGCAAGTGGAACATCCAGGACGGTGCTCTGCACTTCAACGGACATGGTCCGGGCGAAGGTGGCGATATCATTTTCGCTCACAAGTTCAAGGACTTCATCTTCGAGATCGAGTGGAAGATTGCAGAAGGTGGCAACTCTGGCATCTTCTATCTTGGCAAGGAGACTGCAACCATCAACAACGATGCTCCTAAGACAGAAGAGACAAAGGCTGGCAATGTGACCATCACTCAGACCATCGACAATCGTGGCAAGCTCACTTATCAGCCCATCTATATCAGCTGTCCTGAGTGCCAGGTTCTCGACAACGAGCGTCACCCCGATGCCAAACTTGGTGCTACCCTTGGCATTCGCCAGAGCACAAGCCTCTACGACATGATTGTTGCAAAGCCTCAGAACGCCAATCCAGCCGGTCAGTGGAACAAGGTGAAGGTTGTCGTCAAGAACGGCAAAGTCACCCACTACCAGAACGGCGTGAAGGTGTTGAGCTACACTCTGGCCGACAAGTCCTGGGTTGACCTCGTTCAGACCTCCAAGTTCAGCCAGAAGAACTGGCCTCTCGCTTACGAAATCATGAAGGACTGTGGCAAAGACCCAGGTTACTTCGGCATGCAGGACCACGGCGACGAGGTTTGGTATCGCAATATCCGCGTCAAAGTACTTAAGTAATACATTATTATATAAGATAAGGTATAACAATGAAAAAGATTCTTATGATTGTCTGCCTTGCCGCCACCTTTCTTGGTTACGGCTTGAATGCAGATGCCAAAAAGAAAGAAATTGCCTTCCAGATGTATTCTGTTCGCGATCTCATCGGCAATCCTGACAAGTATGCGCAAAATCACGAAAGCACCTTGAAAGCTTTGGCCAAGATGGGATATACAGCTGTTGAGGCTGCCAACTATGGCGACGGAAAGCTCTATGGCGTCACCCCTGAACAGTTCAAGGCTGATGTCGAAGCAGCAGGCCTGAAAGTGCTCTCAAGCCACGTTGGTCATAACCTGAATAACGAAGAGCTGAAGTCAGGCAACTTCGACGGAGCTCTGCAATGGTGGGCACAATGCATCGATGCACACAAGCGCGCAGGCATGCAGTATATCGTCAACCCAGGCGTCAACTACCCCAAGAATCTTGCCGAGGCTGACGTTATCTGCAAGTATCTGAACAAAGTGGGCGAGATGGTGAACGCCGCAGGCATGAAGTTCGGCTATCACAACCACTCGCACGAGTTCGGCAGAGTCGAGAACAAAGTATGGTACGATTACATGGTCGAGCATACAGACGCTGACAAGGTATTCTTCGAGATGGATGTATATTGGGCTGTTCGCGGGCAAGTGAGTCCTGTCGAATACTTCAACAAGTACCCTGGCCGCTTTACCTTGCTCCACATCAAGGACCACAAGGAATTCGGCGAGAGCGGTATGGTAGGCTTCGACGCCATCTTCAACAATGCCGACAAGGCAGGCCTGAAGTTTTTGGTAGTCGAGTTGGAAGGAAGCAACAGACCCAACATCTTGGATGGCATGAAGGTATGCGCTGACTACCTGAAGGCAGCAAAGTTCGTAAAAGCTACTTACAACAAGTAATCTACTTTTCAGGAGCCCCTCTTCCACAAACGGAGGGGCTTCTACTTAAATGAAAGTATGGAGATAGAAGACAAGAGCAAAGAAAAGATAGAAGAGGAAGAGATCCAGGAAGGGGCGATGTCCTTCTGGGACCATCTGGAAGTGCTGAGGTGGGCATTGTTCCGCAGCGCATGTGTGTTGGCAGTCATCATGGTGGGGACATTCATCGCGATGCCCTACATCTTCGACCGCTTCATCCTTGCACCCACAAACAACGACTTCTTCACTTACCGATGGCTCAATGCGATAGGCAGAGGCGTGGTGAAACTCTCGCCAGACTTTGATGTGCAGATCATCAACATCAATGTAGCCAGCCAATTCATGACGCACATCTCGACCTCGATCTCTTTGGCAGCCGTCATTGCCTTCCCCTATTTCATCTGGGAGATATGGAAGTTCATCGAACCTGCCCTCTTCGAAGATGAGATAAAGCATTTGCGACCAGCCTTCCTTGGCGGAACCGTAATGTTCTATCTGGGCTGTGCAATAGGTTACACACTTGTCTTCCCCTTCACCTTCAGGTTCCTCGTGGAGTACAATCTGAGCCCAAGCATCACCAACCAGATCAACCTGCAAAGCTACATCGACAACTTCACGATGCTCATCCTCGTCATGGGCATAGTGTTCGAGATGCCCCTGTTGGCTTGGCTGCTTGGTCTGTTGGGGATTCTGAAAAAAGGGTTCCTGCGCGAGTACAAGAAGCATGCAGTTGTCGTACTTCTCATCTCAGCAGCCATCATCACGCCAAGTGGTGATCCCTTCACTCTGATGCTCGTATTCATCCCGCTCTATGTGCTCTATGAGCTCTCAATCCTCGTTGTAAAGGACAAACCGCAAAAAGAAGACGAATAAACATGTTTTAAGGCATATAACACCAAAATATTACACACACAGAGCAAAAGTGTGCATGTTTTGCGCCTTTGATGCATAAAAAATTACACTTTTTCTTGCACGATATCAAATAAAGTCATAACTTTGCAGCGACAAATGGGTCAAAATATATAACTGAAAAAGAGAAAAGTACACTAATATTGTTAATCAATTGTTAAACAAATGAAAAAGATTACTCTCGTTATTGCTATGTTCGCTATGGCAATGGCATCCAGTGCACAGTACACTGGTCACAAGTTTTTCGACAACTGGTCAATTGGTGCAGAAGGTGGCGTAAGCACAAACCTGCATGATTGGGATGTTCCCAATGGCGCAGTAGCTGGCATCAACTTCACCAAGGGTATCACTCCCGTTCTGAGCTTGGAATTCCAACTTCAGGCTGGCTTCAACGATGATGCCAACTGGAACTGGGCATTCAAGAGCGCCAATGTTGTTGACAATGCTAGCGTTTATGCTAACACCAAGATCAACCTCATGAACTGGTTTGGTGGCTACAAGGGAGCTCCTCGCTTCTTCGAAATTCAGGCACGTGGCGGTGTAGGTTATACTCGCTTCTTCTGGCCCTCTTACGATGGCATCACCACTGAAAGTGCTAACGATCTCAACCGTTGCAATGTAAAGCTCGGTCTTGACTTCGACTTCAACCTTGGTGAGAAGAAGGCTTGGACAATCAGCCTCCGTCCTGCAGTTATCCTCAAGACCTCTCGCGACAACGACATCGTTCGCGGCAATCCCGGTTTGGGTATGCCCGTTGTATGCGACAATGGCGCTTGCCTCGCTTACGGTCACAACTGCATCGGTCAGATTACCGCTGGTGTTACCTATCACTTCAAGACCAGCAACGGTCAGCACTACTTCACCGAGGTTAAGCCCGTCGAGGTTACCAAGGTTGTTGAGAAGATGGTTGACAGACCCGTTGAGAAGGTTGTCGAGAAGGTTGTTGAGAAGGTTGTCACTAAGAACGTTGGTAACGGCGTGACCGTTGAGTTCGCTCTGAACAAGGCTACTCTCACCAACACCGCTAAGGCTAAGCTGAACACTATCGACAAGAGCGCTACTGTTGTTCTCGATGGTTATGCTTCTCCAGAAGGTGCTAAGGGTTACAACCAGAAGCTGTCACAGCGTCGTTGCGATGCAGTCAAGGCTTATCTTGAAGATCGTGGCGTGAAGGTTGCCGGCACAAATGCACACGGTGCTGAAGGCCCAGAGTCACAGCGTATCGTTTACGTTACAATCAAGTAATTAGAGACACGTCTCAGTAACAGATTAACAAGAAAGCCCTGCCACAATCGTGGTGGGGCTTTCACTTTATCCGCAGGGGAACGACTGCAGCGATGAATACAAACGACACACGTGAAGTTGGAAAAGATCACACGTGAAGTTGGCAATCGTGGCACGTGAAGTTTGGATTTTAACTACGCCACGTTTTAAGGCATCACACAAAGCGTTAAGTGTTATGTGTTAAGTGCCGTTTTCAACATATACACACATACGCTCATAATGCCTCGAAAGGAAGAAGAATGTCTCTATTTATATATTATTACTTATTATTATATTAATATACTATTATAATAATATATATACCTGGGGAAACAGCAATAGCATATATGTCTTTTTTGCCAGTTAACAGTTAACGGTTAACGGTTTGTAGCACTTCTTCCTTATACTTGCGCGAAATCGGGAGGCGAGCGTCACCTATCAGAATGTTCTCGCCTTCACGTCCCTGGCAAGCAGAGATACGGACAAGATAGGAACGATGGATACGGATAAAGTCGCTTCCAAGGAGATTCGCCCATGCAGAAATGGAACGTTTGTTGCGATAGCGACGACCTTCTGTGGCATAAATCCAAGTCTCTGTATCGCAACTCTCAACATAGAGAATTTCTTTTCTTTGGAGTTTAACGGGCTGACGGTCGCTGTTGAAAGTTATTGTATCTTCGCTTTCAGGCAAATTTTGCCTAACGAGTTGTTCAAAGAAATAATCGCCTGCTATGATCAGCAAAAGCATAGCTAACAGAAAGACTGGATTGAGCAATATGGGAGAAACACCCAGTTCGACAGCACTAAACAACTGACGATGGAATGCTTGGATGATGGCATGTGCCAAATGAACGGCGAGGAAGGCCAGCGTGAGAATGAACAGCGTAAGGAAACACGTATTACGTATTCCTTGCCACCTGGAGTTAAAACGCACCTGTACCAACAGATAACGGAACAATACAGCCACAGGTAAAAGCGAACTGGCAAGGAACAAGGCCTCGGCAAATGTGTAACCCGTGCTGGAAAGTACAATGGCAAACAGAATCAAAGCCATCAACCAATAGGAAATAATGAGTGTAGTGCGTTTCATATCCACAACAAAGATAATACTTTTTTCTAGTTCAAAAGCCATTGCTAGAGCACAAAATCCTATTATAGAGGGTTTCGTCAATCAAAAGAAGGGTTTTAACGGCCAAAAGATTTGGTTCCTCTTCCATAACGCCGTACCTTTGCACCAGCAGCTGCAAAAAACAAATGTTTAACCAAATTAAAAAGTAATGACTATGACTGCGATTTCAAATTTCTTCATGGAAGGTAATCCATTGTGTATGTCAGCCCTCACACTTCTGCTGGCCCTGGTATTCCTGGCTGCATGGAAGGCTCCCGCATGGCTTCGTAACATTGGGCTTATCGCACTGGCCTGTGGTTTCCTATTCGGCGCATTCGGCCTCTATCAGATGTATGGCGTTCTGCAAGAGTCATTCAGGGCATTTAACGAGACAGGCGATGTGTCCCCATCCAATATGGTACCGCCTCCAGTTATATATGGTGGATACAAGTGTGTCCTCATTCCGATCATCTATGGCATCATCATCTTCATCATCTCCCAAATAGCCCACCTCTGCCAAAAGCCGAGGATATAAACAGAGAAGCGGATAGCCTTACAACTCGGCTATCCGCTTCTCCACCACTAATATGTCTGGCCTGGATTGCCCTGACGGAATCAGAACTCTTGAAGGGACTTCTCTTTGATGACTTGCTTAGTCCTTTCCGTGTCGGACGAGCGGAACACGAGGATGCCCTTGCCAGAAAGGAGGAAGGAGTACATGTAGGCAATACTGATGTCTGCCTCAGCAAAGAGAGCCAACACGCGGGCTGCCTCGCCTGGTTCGTCTTCAAGTTGGATGGCAAAGACATCGGTAATAGTTGCCGTGATGCCTTGCTCCTTCAACACGATGAAAGCGCGTTCGGGGTCATCACAAATGATGCGATAGATGCCGAAATCCTGCGTATCGGAAATGGTAGAGGCGATTATCTGAATGCCTGCTTCCTTGAGAACGTTCAGCACGGTAAGGAGCGTGCCACGCTTGTTTTCGATAAATATGGACAATTGTTTCATAACGTCTGGTTTTTATTGATATACTTTGCGCTTGTCAACAACACGAACTGCCTTACCTTCGCTGACGGGCAGACTTCCCTTAGGCACAAGCTTCACGATGGGCGTGAGCAAGATCTCATCCTTCAAGGCACGCGTGACGTTCTTTGTCAATGACTGCAGGCGTGCATAGTCGTCGGTAAACATCTCTGCCAACTCGACCTCGACCGTCATGTTATCGTTATCGTTGTCTGTGGAGAGGGTAATGAGGTAGTTGCTTGCCAACTCTGGGAAGGTCATAAGAATCTTCTCAATCTGAATGGGGAAGATATTCACACCACGCAGTACCATCATATCGTCGCTACGTCCCTTCATGCGATCGAGGCGTACATGATTTCGTCCGCAGGGACAGGCACGACCAAGCACACGGGTAAGGTCGCGCGTGCGATACCTAATCAAAGGCATAGCTTCACGCTTCAATGTGGTCAGGACAAGTTCGCCAATCTCGCCATCAGGCACGGGCTCGAGCGTCTCCGGATTGACAATCTCGACAATATAATAGTCCTCCCAGAAGTGAAGACCATTCTGTTCTTGGCATTCGAAGCCAACACCAGGGCCGCACATCTCCGACATACCGAAACTGTTGTATGCCTTCATGCCAAACATTTTCTCAATTCTCTGTCTCTGTTCCTCGGAATGAGGCTCAGCACCAATTGCAAAGGTCTTGAGCTTTGTGTCCTTTCGCGGGTCAACACCTTGCTCTTGCATCACCTCATAGAGGCGGGTCAAGTAGGAAGGGACAGCATGAATGGCTGTTGTACCGAAGTCCTTGATAAACTTGATCTGGCGCAAAGAGTTGCCTGCAGCTGCGGGTACAGTCAGCATGCCAAGCTTCTCGGCTCCATATTGGAAACCAAGTCCGCCGGTAAACATGCCGTAGCCAGACGAGTTCTGGAAGACATCATCTGGACGCAGACCTACCATCCAAAGGTTACGCGCCACCTGGTTTGCCCATTCATCGAGGTCGTTCTTTGTATGCAGAATGACGGTTGGGTTACCTGTCGTGCCACTACTGGAATGCAGACGAACACAGTCAGTCAAAGGCACAGCTGCCAATCCGAAGGGATAGGTGTCGCGAAGGTCCTGCTTAGTAGTAAAGGGCAGTTTGCGAATGTCAGCAGGCGATTTGATGTCCTCTGCCTTGATGCCCATCTCTTTGAACTTCTGGGCATAGAAAGGTACATTCGCACATCTGTTGATTGTCTCTTGCAGACGTTCTGTCTGCAGTTTGTTTATTTCCTCCCGAGAGAGCGTTTCGTACTCGGGATGAAGGTACGGAGATTTAACATCCATGGTCTTTATGGAATTGTTTGATTCGTTCTGTAAACAGTTGTTCTTGTTCGTGGCGGAAGAAGGAAGTGCAGATGCGCACGCCCTGCTGTGTGGAGCCCATGGTATCGAGCGGATAGACAGCAATGCCGTAGGTCATGAGCTCGCGAGTAAGCTGCAGGTCGTTCATGCCTGGATACTGCACGGTAAAGTAGAAGCCGTCTGCCAAAGGAGCGCCCATGTCGTTGTCATAAACGAGATAGAAGCCGTTGGCGAGCAGCACATCCTTCATGAACTTGGCACGGCGTCCATACTCCTTCACATCATCGAGGAAGTTGTACTCTCCCTTCACTGCAGCCTCCATCAAAGCAGACATGGCGTGTTGTACGGAGTGTGTCGAACCGCTGGAAAGCGTGTACATCAGTCTGCCGACAAAGAAGTCGCCAAAGGTTCCCACGCCGAACTTCTCCTTCAAGGGAGCATAAACGCGATGGAATATCTTGTTCGAAATGCAAGTCACACCAATACGTTGGCCTGCATACGAGAAAGCCTTCGATGCCGAAACCCACAGCACATAGTTGTCCGTATAGCGTGCAACAGTTGCTTGGAAGGGCGCTTGGAATGGATGCGAGAGGTCGCGGCGGAAGTCCATGGCAAAATAAGCCAAGTCTTCAAGCACGAGGATATCGTACCTTGTCGCAATCTGGCCGATGCCTTTCAGCTCTTCTTCCGTGAAGCAAACCCACGAAGGGTTGTTCGGATTGGAATAGACTATCGCACAAATATTGCCTTTCGCTACGATTCCCTCGAGTTTCGCAATCAGGTCGTTACCTCTGTAATTGTAGATGTCGAGGGCTTCGTGCTTGAGGCCAATCACATCACATTGTGTGGTTTGAACAGGGAAACCTGGTTGAATGAGCAACACGGTATCCTGCTTCGAACCGGCAAAGGCGTGATGAATCGCCATGAAAGTGGCAAATGTTCCCTGCATGCTGCCAGTTGTCGGCACACAACCTTCGGGAGCAACATCTACCCCGATGAAAGCCTTCACGAAGTCCGAAGCCGCCTTCTTGATGCGTGGAATGCCTCCATTAGGAGGATAGATGGTTGCGCAACCGTTCTTGAGGGCTTCCGCTTCTGCTTTCAAAGCAATTTCGGAGGGTTGCAAGCCCGGCACTCCCATCTCAAGATGGATAACCTCTTCGCCCGTCTTCTCTTCGATAAGGCGCGAGAGTGCCTGTATGTCTCGAATGGTGGCTTGGGAGAAGTCCCCAAGTCCCATCGAGTCGATAATGCTGTTAACTTGATCTTTATTCATTAATCTCTAAACATTTACGCTCTCCCCATGAGGAGTTAGATGGGGCCTTAATGCCAATTTGAGAAGTCGCGCTTGTCGTTCACATGTTTAGCCTTGCCGGTAGAACGCTGGATGGTCCCTGGCGGCTGAATGTGAATGTTGGGTTTGATGCCTGTGAGCGAAACCAGACGGTCGTAGAGCGGCTTGATGAAAGGCATCTGTTTGCCAGGATTCGGTGAGAAGAACTCTTCGCGAAGTTCCACATCCAGGTCGAAAGTATCCTCGTTGCCCTTGCGATCCACGGTAATGAAATACTGAGGAGTGAAAGCAGGGAACTCTGTGAGTACCGTCTCGATCTGGCTTGGGAACACGTTCACGCCACGAATGATGAGCATATCGTCACTTCGGCCAAGCACCTTACCCAAACGAACTGCCGTACGTCCGCACTTGCAAGGTTCGTAGTTAAGGCTCGAGAGGTCGCGAGTACGATAGCGAAGGATTGGCATAGCCTCTTTGCAGAGAGAAGTGATGACCAATTCGCCAACCTCGCCTGGAGCAACAGGTTCGAGTGTTTCGGGATCGACAATCTCTGGCAGGAAGAAGTCCTCCCATATGTGTGTGCCGTCCTGATACAGACATTCACCACCCACACCAGGTCCACACATTTCGGTCAGGCCGTAGATGTCGATTGCCTTGATGTGGAGCTTGGCTTCGAGTTCACGACGGATGCCCCAAGTCCAGGGCTCTGCGCCAAAGAATCCGACACGAAGCTTAAGCTTTGAGACGTCTACTTTATTCTTTTCTATCACCTCTGCAAGATGTAGAGCATATGAGGGCGTGCAGCAGATGGCCGCTGTGCCCATGTCCTGCATCATCATAATCTGTTTCTCGGAGTTGCCAGCCGAGGTAGGTAACTGTATGGCGCCAAGCTTGGCAGCACCATCATGGGCACCAAGACCTCCTGTAAAGAGGCCGTAGCCATAGCTCACCTGAACGACATCACCAGGGCCGACATCACCCACGGCAAAGACACGGGCACAGCACTCTGCCCACATGTCGAGGTCAGCCTGCGTGTAGGTTCCGACCACGGGTTTGCCTGTCGTTCCGCTGGAAGCGTGGATGCGCCTTATCTGATCCATAGGAACAGCCTGCAAGCCGAAAGGATATTCGTCGCGCAAGTCATACTTAGTGGTGAAGGGCAGTTTGGTGACATCATCAATAGACTTGATGTCTTCGGGCTTCACGCCGAGTTCGTCCATCTTCCTCTTATAGAAAGGAACCGTCTCGTAGCATCTTTTTACAGTTGCGACAAGCCTTTCGCTCTGCAACTTTCTCATGTCCTCGCGGGACATGCACTCCATTTTTGGATTGTGTATCATGAGTTATCCTGTTAGTGAATAATCTATTATGTTCCAGCCTTAACGCCTGCATCAAAGGCCTTGAGGTTAGCTTCCACCACTTGTTCTCCTTTGCGAGCGAAGACAGTTGCGATGGCTTCTCTGAGGTTCTCTACGGAAAGGATGCCGATGATGGGAGCCGCCATTCCGAGCAGCACCATGTTTGCACCTCTTGGGTTTCCGCAATCCTTGGCAACCGTCTCGATGTCGAGCTTGATGCTTGGCAAGGTGTCAAGTTCACTTTGAAGGGCTTCTTCATCGGGATAGTTAGGAATGTTGACGAAGGGCTTCGAGCTGGTCACTATCCTACCCTCTTTGTTGAGGTAAGCCAGATAGCGCATGGCCTCCATCGGTTCCATCGAGATGATGAGGTCTGCTCCACCTTCAGCAATAAGGTCGCTCCAGATGGGTTCTGTGGAGAGACGGAGATTCGACTGCACATCACCACCTCTTTGACTCATTCCATGCACCTCAGCTTGCTTTAGGTAAAGTCCTGCCTTCGTGGCTGCCTCGCCTATAATCGTAGCGATGGAGAGGATACCTTGTCCACCCACACCACATAAAATAATGTCTTTCTTCATGCTTCTACTGCTTTTTGGCTCTTGCGTGTCTCGCGAAGGTCTGGATACATTCTCTTCTTGGAATGATGACGCTAACGCCCTTATACTCAATCTCTTCCTTGATGACACGCGTTATCTCAGGCATATTCTTTGGCAGGGGAACCACCACACGGACGTGCTCTAGCTCAACACCAAGACCGAGGCAGATGGCCTCGTACTTGTTTGTGCCAGCGGAATCCTGACCTCCAGTCATACCTGTTGTGAGGTTATCGGAAATAACGACGGTAATGTTCGACTTGTCGTTCACGGCATCCAGCAAACCCGTCATACCGCTATGGGTGAAGGTCGAGTCGCCTATGATTGCTACAGCAGGAAAGAGACCTGCATCTGCAGCACCTTTCGCCATTGTGATGCTGGCACCCATATCCACACAAGACGAGAGGGCTTGGAATGGAGGCAAAGCGCCAAGCGTATAACATCCGATATCGCCAAAGACACGATGGTCAGGATAGTCAGCAAGTACCTGATTCAGAGCCGTATAGACATCTCTATGGCCACAACCTTGACAAAGCTGTGGAGGACGGGCTGCCATATTCTTTGCTGGAACGAAGACGGCTCCATTTGCCTTTCCGAGAGCCTTTGCGACATTATCAGGAGTGAGTTCGCCTGTTCGAGGAAGGTCGCCTGTCAGACGTCCCTTCACAGGATAACCTGCGCCAAGAATACCCTTGACGAGTTCCTCCACAACGGGTTGTCCGTCTTCAATGACAAGGAGTTCGTCACACTTTTCGGCCAGAGCCTTAATCTTGTCTTCTGGCAAAGGATACTGCGAAATCTTGACCAAATTGGCGTCAGTTCCAAGCGATTCTTTCACGTAGTTGTAGGCAATGCCACACGCCAAGATGCCCAACTTCACAGGTGACATTTCGGTTTTATTAAAGGGACTTTCCGCCGAAGCCTGCTTCATGGCATCCTGCTTCTCAATGAGCTTCACATACTTTTTCCTGGCAATACCTGGCAGAAGCACCCATTGGTCAGTCGAAGGCGAGAGGTGTTTCTCTGCCATCGGTTCTGTCACCTCGACTGCAGCTCTGGAGTGAGCCAGACGGGTTACGACACGAAGCACAATAGGCTCGCCCAACTTTTCCGAAAGGTCGAAGCCATAAGCCATCATGTCGTAAGCTTCCTGCTGATTCGAGGGTTCCAGACAAGGGACAAGTGCGAACTTGGCATAGAAGCGCGAGTCCTGCTCGTTCTGTGATGAGTGCATAGAAGGGTCGTCAGCAGCAAGGACGATCAGTCCGCCTTTCACGCCCGTAATGGCACTATTGATGAAAGCATCGGCACAAACGTTCATGCCCACATGCTTCATGCAGACGAGAGCTCTCTTGCCTGCATACGACATTCCGAGAGCTGCCTCCATGGCGGTTTTCTCGTTCGTGCACCAGCGCGAATGGATGCCGCGTTCCTTCGCTAATGGGTGGTTTTGTATGTATTCGGTGATTTCCGTGCTTGGAGTTCCAGGATAAGCGTACACGCCGCTCAGCCCGGCATTAATCGCACCAAGGGCAATAGCTTCATCACCTAAAAGGAGTTTCTTCATTGTTTTTTGAGTAATCTGAAAATCTGAGTATTCTAAGGCTTAGGCCCTGATGAGCTGCAGGAACTCTTCGCGAGTTTTTGCTTGGTTGAAGGCGCCACAGAAGTCGCTGGTTGTCGTGATGCTGCCTTGCTTCTGAACACCTCGCATCTGCATGCACATGTGCTGAGCCTCCACGACTACCATAACGCCCAGGGGTTGAAGGGCTTCCTGAATGCAATCGCGAATCTGCTTCGTCATGCGTTCCTGAATCTGCAGCCTGTGCGAGAAGCAATCTACCACGCGTGCTATCTTGCTCAATCCTGTCACTTGTCCGTTGGGGATATAGGCCACATGCACTTTCCCGTAGAATGGGAGCATATGGTGTTCGCAAAGAGAATAGAAATTGATGTCGCGCACGATAACCATCTGACGGTAATCCTCGTTGAACTTGGCCGAGTTGAGGATTGCAACAGGGTCTTGTTCGTAGCCTTGCGTCATGAAACTCATGGCCCGAGCCACACGTTTTGGTGTCTTAACCAATCCTTCCCGCTGAGCGTCTTCGCCCAAGAGGCTGAGAATGGCTCGAATGTGTTCCGAGATTTGTTGCTGAACGGGAGTCAGTTCGTGACTGTATTTCTCTTCCATTTTTAGAATCTAGCGTTTATCTTACTTTTAACGACAACAGCTTCGCGGAAGATGCCCATCTCGCGAATCTGTCTGAGAACTTCTCTCGCCTCCTCGTTTGTGCGGAAGTCGCCTACCCTGCAAAGCCAGTGGGGCGAGACGAAGCTCACATAAACAGCATGGTAGGGGAAATAGTTCTTGAAGCGCAAACCGGCAGCTCGTGCTTCAGCCCTACCCTTACGGGAATTGTCGCCAAAGTACACCTGAATGCGATAACCGTTCATCTTCACTATTTTCCCATGCATGATGCTGTCTGTGGCAGCCGTTTCGATGGAGTCTGTGTCGTCGCCCTGCTTCTTCTTGGTAGCCGACTTCAGAGCCCCATTCACGAGGTCTGTGATGGTTTTTTCCTGATGCAGGACAATTTTTCCTACCGAATCCACCACTTGTTGCAGCTTTTCGGTAAAAGTCTGCTGAGCGCTCACATTCAGGGCGCCCAAGCAGAAGAAAATGATGGCGAAGGTGTACTTCATTTTTCTATGTATAAGGGATTATTTCCAAGCGTCTATGATGCCCTTGAAGTCAGGAGCCTTGAGGCTTGCACCACCAATCAGGCCACCGTCGATATCGGGTTTGCCGAAGAGTTCAGGGGCGTTGCTGGCCTTGCATGAGCCGCCATAGAGGATGGTGGTGTCGTCAGCAGCCTGAGCGCCATAGACGTCAGCCACACACATGCGGATGTAAGCATGGATTTCCTCAGCCTGTTCTGCAGTAGCGGTCTTGCCTGTACCGATGGCCCAGATGGGCTCGTAGGCAATCACGATATTCTTCCACTGTTCTGCTGTAAGGTGGAATACACTACCCTCCAGCTCAGCCTTGCAGACTGCTTCCTGCTGGTTTGCTTCCCGCTGTTCCAGACTTTCACCAATGCAGAAGATGACCTTCAGACCGTTTGCCAGAGCGAGGTCAACCTTATCCTTCAGGATTTCGGGAGTCTCGTTGTAGTATTCACGACGTTCGCTATGACCCAGGATGACGTATTCTGCACCTGTGCTCTTCACCATAGCTGCACTGACTTCGCCCGTGTATGCGCCGCTTTCCTTGTTTGCACAGTTCTCTGCACTAACCTTGATGACGCTATCCTTCATCAGCTCGCTCAGAGTGGCGAGGTGGATGAAGGGAGTGCCAATGATAACTTCGCAATTGGGCTTTTCAGCAGCCAGGATCTCTTTCAGTTCAGTAGCCAGAGCTACACCTTCCTGCAGGGTCTTGTTCATCTTCCAGTTGCCTGCTACGATTTTCTTTCTCATGATTTTGGTTGTTTAATTGTTTATCCTATTTATATTGTTTTCCAAATTCCAAGTCCGAATATTTAGTTTCCTAAATTCTCCACTCTTAATTCTTAATTGTCAATTCCTCCGGTGTTGGCAGGTCCGTCGAGGGCCATTTGCCAACGACCTTTCCATCGTGGATGAGCATCAGACCCGGGTTCGAGCGAATCATCGTCTTGAGCACCACAGCATCTGCCAGTCCGAATGGGTATTCAGCCCCGGTCATTTCCTTCCAATTCTCTATGGCCTTTTCTCCGCTCGATGTGAGACACCAGAAGTCATAGCCTGCTTCTTTGCTGAAGTCGTGCAGAGCGAGCAGTTCGCCCATTCTGCCGTCATCAGCCTTCTCCAGATATGGAGCCACCAGCAGGAACGTATAGCCCTCGTTCTCCAGAATCTGCAGGGTGATGTCTTCGCCAGTCTCCAAGTCGCGAATGAAAAGGTCCCCCACTCCACTTCGCTTTGTGGCTTCAGTCTGAACAGTCTTTGTATCTATAAAGGTCCAGGTGCTGTCGGGATATTCCTCCAGGCTGAACTCCTTCCTGACACCATCCTTCTCCAGGATGAAAGTCGTCTGGTATTCTCCGAAGTTCTGCTGGTCGTCCAGCCAAGCCTTACGGATGTCTGCTCCTATGTGATAGGGACGGAAGTCGACAATGGGCAAGCGCCACAAGTTGTAACTGCAGAACAGCACGGCAAAGACGAGCGCCAGAAGCGCCACAATCCATTCGTACTTCTTGCCCACAAAGTGTGGCATCAGTCTGAACTTGTAGAGCGCAAAGACGGAGAGCACGAGCAGAACCACATTCTTCCAGAAAGTCTGCCAGTTCGACAGCTTGACGGCATCACCGAAGCAGCCACAGTCGGAAATCGGGTTGTTCAGAGCCAGATAGAGCGTCAGGGGCGTCATGATGAGCAGGAAGCAAATGGCCGTAGAGAGCGTCAGACGCCTGCGGATGCCAAACAGCAGATACACGCCCATCAGGAACTCCACAATGGCCAGCACACAAGCCAGTACCAAAGGCAGGGACTCCGGCATCGAGCCGGTCAGACCGAAGGCGGCCCCATAGTCCTCTATCTTGTACTGTGTGCCACGAGGGTCAATCAGCTTGACCGTACCCGAGAACAGGAAGGTCAGGCCCAGAACCAGTCGGACCACATTCACCAAGATGGAAGGAAGTGTGCTGTGCAGAAAATTGGAACTCTTGGACATGATTGCTTCTTTTCCCCTTATTCTGCTGCTGTCTTGTTCTCTTCGAGCTTGATCAAGCCGAAGACGGCATAGTTCAACATATCCAGATAGTTCGCATCCACGCCCTCGCTGACCAGCGTATCGCCCTGCAGCATCTCTATCTGTTTCGTGCGGAACACCTTCATCAGAATCAAGTCCGTATAACTGCTGATACGCATCATGCGCCAAGCCTCGTCATAGTCGTGATTCTTGCGGAGCATCAATTGCAGAGCCTCGTTAGCGTGCTTGTCGTAGGCCTCCACAGCCTCCTCCACACTCATGTCGTCGGGCTTTTCGCTGAAGCCCTTCTCCAACTGGATAAGGCCGATGATGGCATAGTTGACGATACCGATAAACTCTGGACGTATGCCCTCGCCCACCAGCGAGACGCCCTTTATCTCAAGGCTACGGATGCGATTGGCCTTGATGTATATCTGGTCAGTAAGCGAGGAAGGACGCAGTATTCGCCATGCAGCCCCATAGTCGTGGAGCTTCTTGACGAACAGGCTGCGGCATTCCGCCATCACCTTCTCGAACTGTTCTTGCGTATTCCGATTTGACATTCCTATTAACATTTTCGCGCACTCGCGCGTAAAAACGCCACAAAGATACTACTTTATTTTCAAAAACGAGACAAGAATGGCAGAAAAAGTTCGAAATCCGCCACATTTGACAAAAAACAAGGGAGTCAGTTTTGAAGTGTAGTGTGTCGAATTTTAATTCTTAACTCTTAATTCTTATTTTTTTACGACTACCCTTCCAGTTCCTTCTTTCTTCCCAGCATATTCAGGGAGATGTGTAGGTTGACAGCGGCACAGCCCAGGGCAGCCAGAGCGATCCAAAGAACGAAAAGGTCCTTCACGACCTCCCTCTTCTCATTGACAGTTTCCTTTTTCATAATAGCGTAATTTCTTATTTCTTAACTCTTAATTCTTAACTCCTCAAGCCGTGAAGCTTTAACTCTTAACTCATTTCCTCCTCCGCTGCTTGCAGGCTGGTTTCTTCCATTTCCGGATAAGCTCCACGGTCTTTCAGCCATATATGGTTCAGGGTAAAGGCTATTGATTCCAGAGTCTTTTCTTTTGCTTTAGGCTTCAGTTCGCATTCCCAGACCACTATGCTGTGCCAGCCCATTTCCGCGAGTTTCTGTTGCTCTTGCTTGTCCCGTTCCTTGTTTCGTCTGATCTTTGCCACCCAGAACTCACGGTTAGTCTTGGGAATCTTGCAGCAAGCAGAATCAACAAGGTCTCCACTCTTCACTCTTAATTCTTCATTCTTAATTTTTAGAGTCACACCGTGTCCGTGCCAGAAGCAGCCGTTTATGAAGATACAAGTGCGATATTTCCTGAGGACCAAGTCTGGATGTCCTGGCAGTCGTTTGTCGTTCAGACGGTATCGGAAGCCCCTCTTCCACAAGCCTTTTCGCACAATCAGTTCCGGCTTCGTATTCTTCGAGCGAATAGAAGCCATACAATCGTGCCTTTGCTGTGGAGAGAGTCGGTCCATATCTATTCCAGTTCTTTTATGAGTTCTTCCATGGAGCAGCAGACGGCATCGAAGAGTTTGTACATCAGTTCGGGCTCTTGCTTTTCGGGGATATAGGCAACCGTCTTCTTTCCCTTTCCTGCAAACCATCCCGCTTCCGTATGAGCGCTACGGCCACAAGGAAGGACTATGACGCAAGTGTCGCAACTTTCCATAGCCTCGATGTCATTCTGGAATTGTCGGATGGCTTTCGGGTGTTGCAGCATGTTCCGATATTGCTGGGGAGTCCATTCCATGAAGTCGGGACTGACGCAGCTCCATTTGAACCCTGCATCGCCCGAAGGAGGGTTTCTGAAGTCATAGACCTTGTGTCCCACCTCTCGGAGTTTGCAGACCACTTCGTTGTAGAAAGTGTTCCGCCAACTGCTGGCAACATATATCTTCCGTTTTGGCATCAAGTTATTTTTGATATTTTGTCATTCTTCCGCTGCTTGGAGAAAGTCGAGGGCTACCCCCTTTATGTCACATCCTTGTTTGGGCCTACAAAAAGCCCCTTCGTTTCTAAGGATTTCGCCTACAAAGATACGATTTATTTCTGTTCCATGCAAATGTTCCCTCCAAAAACATTCGCTGATGCATCGCTGACTTCGTCGACAGAGCTTTAGCTCAGCATAGCTGGAACAAGTTCCGCTTTGCACTCACTTGTTGCACCGCTGCAGTGTTGCAGTTGTAAAACAAGGATGCGAAAAGTCAAAAGTTATACTTTATATTTAATATAAAACTACTTTTCGGGGCTCTGAAAAGGCAGTTGGAGAACTGCAACGCTGCAACGGTGCAACGTTCTCCAACAATGTGATTTTTTTTAAAATAATTTTATTCGTAGACCGCAATGGAAATGTTGTATATTTGCAGTGGAATTGAAAACGACACGCGCGTAAGTGGCCAATTACAAACGTGACGTTTGCAAATTACACACGCGACGATGCGAAACGTAACACTTTACGATGGCCAGCGTGACACTGTACAATCGCAATCGTCAAACGAGATGGTAGCTTACGGCACACCATATATGAATGGGGACACGCAGCGGCGCATCCCTATCCCAAAAGAAGTTGACTTACTGATAAAACGCAACACCGGAAAGGGCCCTCTTGTTGGCTGCAATTCACCTCTTACGTACAAAAGGAAGGAAGTGTTTGACAATATTTCCGTAATATGATGGGATAACGGATTTTTATTCGTAAATTTGTTCAAGAAACATGAGGTTAATGGCAAAATTGTGTCCCAATGGGGGACAGAGAATGGGTTATTTTTCATTCATGTTCGTATAAGTTTTGGATGGAGCTTCCCGGGAGTGATCTCGGGAAGTTTTTTTGCCCGGAAACACCCAAATAATTTGGTATTTCGCTCGCTAATTCGTAACTTTGCAACAGAATAACTCTAAACTAAAATAACAACCATGAAAGGGATTCTCATAGCACTCGCTCTCGCCTTGGGTCTGACTGAAGCCCAAGCACAGGCTCAGCCGAACTTGATTCCGGCTCCAGCCGGGTATTCGGTCCGTCCAGGCAGCATATCGCGCGACAAGCTGTTCGGTCAGGCCGAGAAGGTCAGCATCTCCCCAAAGACGCTCATACGCCACCTGGAAGGCAGGAACCTGGCCGATTGGCAGCTGAAGTCGGCCTACCTGTTGGAACTGTCCAAGAAGGGTGCGAAGATAGTGGCAGCACACGAGGAAGGGGTGTTCAATGCCCGTCAGACACTCAGGATGATGGCCCTGGTGGACAGCTCGCTGACCTGCTGCACCATACTCGACTGGCCACGCTTCCGCTACAGGGGTGTGATGCTGGACGAGAGCCGTCACTTCCAGGGCAAAGCGTTCGTGATGAAGCAGTTGGAGATGATGGCTCTGCTGAAGATGAACCGCTTCCACTTCCATCTGGTGGACAATCCTGGCTGGCGTGTGCAGATAGACGCCTATCCCAGACTCACCAACCTGACGGCTTGGCGACCTCAGGCCTTCTTCTGGGACTGGGAGAAGAACGAGATAGGCGGGCCTTTCGTAGAAGAGGGTACGCCAGAGGCCTATGGCGGATACTACACGAAGCAGGACATAGCCGAAATCCTCTCCTTTGCCGACGAGCGACACATCGAGGTGATACCCGAGATAGAGATGCCCGGGCATAACTACGAGACGCGATACGCCTTCCCAGAACTGGCCTGCAGTCTGCCTGGGGGTGGGAAAGACCCTTGGGAACTGTGTCTTGGCAAGGAGAGCACCTTCGAGTTGCTGGAAAAGGTGCTGCTGGAGGTGTTCGAGATGTTTCCCTCGAAGTACATCCACATAGGCGGAGACGAGGCCAGGAAGAACAACTGGAGACTCTGTCCGGACTGTCAGGCCCGTATGAAGGCCGAGGGGCTGAAGAGCGCGGAAGAGCTGCAGAGCTACATGATCAGGAGGATGGAGCGTTTCGCCCACGAACACGGCAAGCGCATCATCGGTTGGGACGAGATACTGCAGGGAGGACTGGCTCCAGACGCCACCGTGATGTCCTGGCACGGGATAGATGCCGGTCTGCAGGCCGTTAAGCAGGGGCACGATGTCATCTTCACGCCCACGCACTATTTCTACCTCGATTACCATCAAGACCCGGCTCAGTTCAGGCCCGTGGGACGACTGGTTTCGCTGGAGAAAGTCTATTCCTTCGAGCCGATAACGGAGAAGGTTTCCGAGGCCGATGCGCATCATGTCCTGGGCGTTCAGGGCAATCTGTGGACCGAGCACATACAGGACGCCTGGCACGCAGAGATAATGCTCTATCCGCGTGTCTTCGCCATAGCAGAGACGGGCTGGAGCCAGGCTGAGAGGAAGGATTGGCCAGACTTCGAGCGAAGAGCCTCATCCCTTTCAGAAACCGCCAGAGAATGGGGGTATTGGGTGTATCCGATGATGCCCTGAAGGCTTAAAGAGTGAAGAATTAGGAAATAAGAATCAACTGACAAAAACGACAAAAGCCCCTCCTTAGTTGGAGAGGCTTTTTTAGATAATAGATAGGAAATATTGTTTTATTTATTTTGCATCGATGACGTACAGTTCACCTTCGCTGTCTCTCAAATCATTACGGGAAACTTCCACGTTCCCATTCGAATAGGCAGCAGCGGTAAGTCGGAAGCTAATAAGCGAAAATGGGATAGCCAGCCATGATGGCGTTCACTTCGCTACGGACTTGAGCGATAACGGCTTCATCCTCCGGAGCGTTCAGGACGCGCTCGATGAACTCGGCTATCTTGACCATCAGGTCTTCCTTGGCGCCACGAGTGGTGATGGCCGGTGTGCCAAGGCGAATGCCAGAGGTCTGGAAAGCGCTACGAGAGTCGAAGGGCACCATATTCTTGTTCACAGTCAAATCGGCTGCCACAAGGGCTTTCTCGGCCACCTTACCTGTGAGGTCGGGATACTTGGAGCGGAGGTCGACCAGCATGGAATGGTTGTCTGTTCCACCGGATACGATATCGAATCCGCGCTTGATGAGCTCGTCTGCCAATACGGCTGCGTTCTTCTTCACCTGCTTTGCCCATTCCTTGAACTCGGGTTGCAGAGCCTCGCCGAAAGCAACTGCCTTAGCTGCTATGACGTGCTCCAGAGGTCCACCCTGAATGCCTGGGAAGACGGCACTGTTCAGCAAGGCTGACATCTTCTTGATTTCGCCCTTGGGAGTGGTTTTGCCCCAAGGATTGTCGAAGTCCTTGCCCATCAGAATGATACCGCCACGAGGGCCACGAAGGGTCTTGTGGGTAGTACTCGTCACGATATGGGCGTACTTGACGGGATTGTCGAGCAGACCAGCGGCTATGAGGCCAGCAGGATGGGCCATGTCGATCATGAGGAGGGCTCCTACCTTGTCAGCAATCTGACGCATACGAGCATAATCCCACTCGCGGCTATAAGCCGAGCCACCACCTATGATGAGCTTGGGTTTGTGCTGGAGAGCGAGCTCTTCCATCTCGTCATAATCCACTCGGCCCGTCTCTTTCTTGAGGTTGTAACCAACTGGCCTGTAAATGATTCCGCTGGTATTAACAAGAGAACCGTGACTGAGGTGACCTCCATGATCGAGGTTAAGTCCCATGAATGTGTCACCAGGATTGAGGCAAGCTAGGAAGACTGCGGCATTTGCCTGAGCGCCAGAGTGGGGCTGCACGTTGGCATATTCTGCGCCAAAGAGCTTGCAGACGCGGTCGATGGCAAGTTGCTCCACCTCGTCAACCACCTGACAACCGCCATAATAGCGCTTGCCGGGATAGCCCTCGGCATATTTGTTGGTCAGGCAAGAGCCCATGGCTGCCATGACCTGATCGCTTACATAATTCTCTGAGGCAATCAGTTCGATGCCTTTACGCTGTCTCTCATCCTCTTTCTTGATGAGAGAGAAAATGGTTGAATCCTGAATCATTATAATAATTTGTTTAGAGTTTAGAGTAGGTTCTAAAGTTTTAAGTTCTGCTACACGAGTTTCACATCCGAGAGGTTGATTTCCCTGTTGCAGTAGTGGCATTGGAGGGTGCCGCGTTCCTTGCCGAGGAAGTGGAAACGAGTCTTCATGGGCTCGTTATTGGTGATGCACTTGTGGTTGTCACAACGGACGATTCCCACCAGTTCTTCGGGCATCTTCACTTCTTTCTTCTCCACCACTTCGTAGTCGCGTATCACGCTCAGAGTGACGTTTGGAGCCACTACGGAGAGCTGGTTGATTTCGTCATCGGAGAAAACTTTGTCGGCTATCTTGATGATGCTCTTGTGGCGCATCTTCTTGCTCTTGAGATTGTAGCCCACGGTAACGGCAGAATGCACGTTTTCGAGGTGAAGCAGGCTGATGACTTCGAAGAGTCGTGCCGACGGTATGTGGTCGATAACTGTCCCGTTCTCGAGGGCAGCCACTTGTAGTTCCTGACGTTTCATGAGATGATGGTTTTATCGTTGATAATGTCTTCGAGGGTGATGCCAAGCGCATCACAAAGAAGTGCCTCGCGAGCATAAAGTCCGTTCCGAGCCTGCTGGAAATAGTAGGCATAGGGCGTATCGTCGATACTGTACTCTATCTCGTTCACTCGAGGAAGGGGGTGGAGAATCTTCATGTTGGGCTTCGCCTTCGAGAGCATATTGCGGGTGAGGAGATAACGGTCCTTGACGCGCTCGTACTCGTCGAGGTCTGTGAAGCGCTCCCTTTGTACGCGCGTCATATATAATATGTCGGCTCCTGCTATTGTGTTGGCGTCAAAATCCTGATGCTCCACGAACTTGATCTTCTTCTCCTCGCAATACTTCTTGTAGTGCTCAGGCATAGCGAGCTCGTCAGGAGCGATAAAGTGGAAGGTCGGGTTGAAGTGGCGCATGGCAGTCAGGAGGCTGTGAACCGTCCTGCCATACTTGAGGTCGCCAACCAGATAGATATTGAGGTTCTCCAGCGTTCCCTGCGTCTGATAGATGGTGTAGAGGTCGAGCATCGTCTGGCTGGGGTGCTGATTGGCTCCGTCCCCTGCATTCACGATGGGCACAGGCGAAACCTCGCTGGCATATTGGGCAGCTCCCTCCAGATAGTGTCGCATCACAATTATGTCGGCATAGTTCGACACCATCATGATTGTGTCCTTCAAGGTCTCGCCCTTTGTTCCGCTGGTCACTTTGGGGTCAGCAAAACCGATGACTTTCGCTCCAAGGCGATTTGCCGCAGTCTCAAAGCTGAGGCGCGTTCGTGTGCTCGGCTCGAAGAACAAAGCGGCAACTATTCTACCCTCGAGAAGCCTACGATTGGGATGCTTCTCGAACTCCTGGGCCATACGGATGAGGTACTCGATTTTCTCGCGCGTATGGTAAGCGATGGTTACAAGACTTCTACTTTGCATTACTTTCTCATTTTTCTGTGCAAAGATAGTAAAAAAGTTCATAGTTCATAGCGCATAGTTCATAGTTATTTTATAATTCTTATAATTTTTCACTTTTCATTTTTAATTTTCAATTAAATGTCGTACCTTTGTAGTCTTAAAACTATATTTCTGATGAGGAAGAAGTTTTTTCGCATCCTTTGGACGCTCTACATCCTGGGAATCCTGGCAATCGGCATCATTTTCTTCTGCATTTTCACAGGAGCCATCGGCTATATGCCCGATATCCAGCAGCTGCAGAACCCCGTCAACAAGTTCGCCACTCAGGTCTTCTCGGCCGATGGTAAACAACTGGGAACGTGGAGCTACAGTAGTGCCAACCGTGTCTTTGCCGACTACGACGAACTGCCTCCAGCTCTCGTGCAGGCACTTATTGCGACAGAGGATGTTCGCTTCTACGAACATAGCGGAATAGACTTCATGGCCCTGATGCGAGCCATCGTGAAGCGAGGCGTGCTGGGGCAAAAGAGCGCTGGTGGCGGCAGTACCATTACTCAGCAATTGGCCAAGCAGCTCTACTCGGAAAAAGCTGCAACCACGATGGAGCGACTCTTCCAAAAGCCCATCGAATGGGTGATTGCACTCAAGCTGGAACGCTTCTACACGAAGGAGGAAATCATCTGTATGTACTTCAACTACTTCGACTTCCTCCATAATGCAGTCGGCATCAAAACGGCAGCCCAGACCTACTTCAGCAAGAAACCGGCAGAACTCGACACCTGCCAATGTGCTCTGCTCGTAGGCATGTGCAAGAACCCGAGTTTCTTCAATCCAGTTCGATTCCCAGAACGTTGTGTGGACCGTCGGAATACCGTTCTGATGCAAATGGAGAAGGCTGGCTACCTCTCCGAAGACCAGCGCGAAGAGCTGCGCGAACGTCCTCTCGAACTTAACTTCCATCGCGTCAGTCATAAGGAAGGACACGCCACCTATCTGCGCGACTATCTCCGCCAAATCCTGATGGCAAAGAAGCCCGTCAGAAGCGATTACGCTTCGTGGCAATACCAGAAGTTCTACGAGGATTCCCTGGCTTGGGAACGCGACCCCATCTATGGCTGGTGCAACAAGAACTACAATCGCGAAGGACGTCCCTACAACATCTATACTGACGGTCTGAAGGTCTATACCACCATAGACAGCCGTATGCAGGAATATGCGGAACAGGCTGTCGCCAAGCACGTTACAGGCGAACTGCAACCTCTCTTCGACAAGGAACAGCGTTCGAACAGAAATGCACCCTACGCCTCGTCCATCTCCAGTGCAAGAGCAAAAGAAAATTTGGCACGAGCAAAACGTCAAAGTCCTCGCTATATGGACATGAAACGGGCAGGATTCTCCGATGCCGAAATTGAGGAAGCCTTCAACAAACCCATAGAAATGGTGGTCTATACCACGAAAGGCGACAAGGATACCGTCATGACGCCCCTCGACAGTATTCGCTACTACAAGTCGTTCCTGCGTACAGGTTTCATGTGTATGGATACAGAAACAGGCCACGTGAAAGCTTACGTTGGCGGAGTCGACTACAGCCATTTCCAATATGACATGTGTACGCTCGGCAAGAACCAAGTCGGTTCTACCATCAAGCCCTATCTCTACTCCCTTGCGATGGAAAGCGGATGGTCGCCTTGTGATGTGGCCCCAAACGTTCAGCAGACCTATTATGTGCAAGGAAGTGGAGCTTGGACGCCCAGAAACGGCTCGAGAGCCCGTTATGGTGAGATGGTAACACTCAAGTGGGGCTTGGCCACGAGTAACAACTGGATTTCGGCTTATCTGCTCAATCAACTCAGTCCAGACCTTTTCGTCAAGCTCCTTCACGACTTCGGCATTCAGAATCAGGAAATCCATCCCTCGCTCTCACTCTGCCTTGGCCCTTGCGACATCTCAGTTTCAGAGATGGTGGGAGCCTACTCTGCCTTCCCGCAGAAAGGTGTTCGCCGTACTCCCCTTTATGTCACCCGAATCGAGGATAGCGACGGAAATGTGCTGGCACAATTCCAATCGAGAGTGAAAGAGGTAATCTCCGAAGAGTCGGCCTATAAGATGATTATCATGATGCGTGGTGTCATCGATAGCGGTACAGGCCAGCGAATGCGCAATCGCTACCACATCACGGCTCCGATGGGTGGCAAGACCGGAACTACCAACGACAATAGTGATGGCTGGTTCGTAGGTTACACTCCACGGCTAAGCTTTGGCGCCTGGGTTGGAGGTGATGAACACGACATTCACTTTGCAAGTATGGCTTACGGTCAAGGTGCTAACTCGGCTCTTCCCATCACAGCCTACTTCCTCCAGAAAGTCTATGCCGACAAGAACCTGGGCTACAGTCAGGACGAAGACTTCGACATACCTTCTGGCTTTGATCCATGTGGTAACGTTATCGTAGTAGGCGAACAGGAAGAGGAGGAAGAAGAATTCGACGAATTCGATTTTGACCTCGACGAGTAACACGCTCCCCTACTCCTTCAGCATTAATGCCAAACGACTACAGTCACGTTCGCCATCGTATAACGTGACGTTTGCAATCGTCACACTAGATGTTTGCAATCTTCACACTGGATGTTTGCCAACATACAACTTTACGTTTGCAGTCAAACCTGGCATTTGGGTCAAACCGACAAGCACATTTTTGGCAAACCTTAATTTTTGCAAAAATTGTGTAAAATCATATCAAGATAGTGTAATAGTCTTGATATAAATCAACAAAAATTGCATTTTTGGAACATTTCCCTTATAAAATCTTGCAAATTGAAAGAATTGCCGTACCTTTGCAGTGCCTAAGAAAAAGAGAGTGCTCTTAAACAGGCCAAACTTAGATTAGTTTTGTTTTTAGACGAAATAGATTTGTTTGAAGGTTAATAATAGTTGTTAGTTTTAGTTTTTGGAGAAGCAATCCGTGAGGACCGCTTCTTTTTTTATCCCAAAGGATAAAAACAAAGCACCCTGCCTGAAGCGACAAACTTCCGACAGGGTGTTTTTCTTATGTGCTAAGCAGAGTATTCTGTTTGCTCCGCTTTATTCCGTTTCTTCCGGTTCAGTCTCTTCCACGGGTTCATCACCATAGTGGAAGTCGTAACTCTTCAGGTTATACATGCGCAACATCTCCTCGGATGGACGCAAATCCATAGGCATCGGGATGAACTGAGGAGGCGTGTAACCACCAAGATTCTCTTTCTTGTACTGAGCCATAGCCCCGCCAGGGAATACCAGACGGAAGTCGATGGTCTTCAAAACCTCGCGCTTGTTGGGTATCTTCAGCTTACCATCTGTGGGATAGCCGCTTCCCCAAGGATTACGCATCACGAACTTATAGTCGGCTCCTGCATCAGGATACATAACGGTAAAGGCATGACCTGTAATCGTTTCCATCTCGCCACAAATAAGGCCACCGACATTAAAGCCGCCAACACTAATCATTCCATGACTTAAAGCATAATCAACAACAAGGTCGAACTCCGAGTTGTAAAGTTTGTCAGGACTGAAGCTATAGCTGTTGCCATTGCCTGTGAAGGGAGGAGCGGCATGCTCTGTTCCAATACCACCTATGTTGTTGCACTTGAAGCGGGTTTCCCACTTCATGAGAGCCTTCTCCATAATTGTCGCCCAATTGAAGACGCCATTCTTGCCGCTCACTTGCGCACAACCGCCACCAGAGTTGCAAAGCAGCTTGTTATCCACGACAACATCAATGGGATTGCCTTGAGGATCGAACATATGAACAGTATAGTTGTTGCCGTTCTTCTCGATAATCGACTTGATCCACTCTGGATAGATATAAGCGAAGGAAGCGAAGACAGCACACATACAGCAGTCGCCGATGGAATGCTGGTTGACGTCTGCAGGAACGGGAGAGCCGAAGGGATAAAGATTGATGCCCTTTGCCGTCCAGCTCTTGTAGCTGCCTATGTCCAGCCAATCTGCATCGGGTTGGTTGGCTGGGTTGGTGAGCCATGCAATATCCGCTTCGGAAGCAGCATTGAATTTCTCGAAGTGCTTTCCCATCGGCGTAATCTGGGAAGCAGAAGAGCCGCCCTTGATGTTGGCTGCCCAAAGCTTGTCTGCATCCGTATAGATGGTAGAACGTGTGGGATAGACCACAAATTCAGACAAAGCGGCAGCATCTTTCGACTTATAGAAATAGTAGCGGTTGGTTCCTTGCTTAAGGAGGAGCAGATCACCCTCAATGGCAATAATCTGATATGTGTATGGATATGTGGTACCCTCCTTTGTTGCCGTGAAGGTAGCACCTTCAGCTCCACCCATTTCCGTATAGGCCAGGTCGTAAATTGTCTCGCCAGATGACTTCATCCATTTCATCTTGGGACCTGACGTAAACACCAGGACTTCTGATCCATCATAATGAGTCTTGGTGCCGGAACCATTGTTTCCGACTTTCCAACCAAGATACCAAACACCATCCAACTCACCTGAAGCAGCGCCTTCCACAATTTCCATGTACTCAATGTCATCAAGAGGACAGGAGACAATGTCTTTGTTCTTGAGCGTAATGTCTACGCGAAGCTGTGCCATAACAGCAGTACTGAGTGCCAACATAAAGAGAACAGTACTCAGAATACGTTTTGTCTTCATCTTTTTTACCTTATTATGTTATTTTTGTATATTTTCTCCTGCAAAGATAGTATTTATTTGGAATAATGGACCAATCTGCCTCAATTATTTTACATTATTGTATACTTGCCGTTGTCTGACTGCCTCAAAAAGAAGGATTGCAGCACTTACTGAGACATTCAGAGAGTCCAAACGGCCCAACATGGGGATGCGAATGTGTGCATCAGCTTCTTTTCTCCACAAATCGGTCAATCCAGTTGCTTCTGTTCCCATCACGATGGCAGTCGGTCCTGTCATCGGAGTGTCGTAATAGAGGCTGGAGTCTTGCAGTTGTGCAGTCAGTATCTTTATGCCTTTCTCCTTGAAAAATGCGATACATTCTTCTGTTGTGCAAGCCACACAAGGAACCGTGAAGAGCGCTCCTACTGCAGAACGAATGAGATTGGGGTTGTAGAGGTCTGTCAGCGGATCACAAACTATGACCGCATCAGCCCCAGCAGCATCGGCACTACGAAGTACCGCTCCCAGGTTTCCAGGCTTTTCCACGCTCTCCAGGACCACGATAAGTGGCGAGGAAGAGAGTTTCAAATCGGCAAGTCTAGCGTTTCGAGCCTCAACTACAGCCACTATTCCTTCTGTCCCACCACGATAGGCGATTCGTTCGTACACATTTCGAGCGACAGGAACAATCTCAACAGCCTTGGGCAGAGAGAATGGAGTTTCCGCAATCTCCTCACAGACAAACGCCATCCGCAGCTGGTAGCCTGCTGCCAGACAATGTTCCACTTCGCGACGGCCCTCTACGACAAAGAGCCCTTCTGCCCTTCGCTGAGAGGATTTCTGCTGAAGCAAGAGCAGATGCTTGATCTGCGGATTCTGCGTACTCGATATCATTCCTATTTTATTCTGCCTGTATATGCGTCAATCCCTGAAGTGTCGATTGTCTGCGAGAAGAACTTGTTTGCAGCTTCGTTCATGGCTCCACTCCAAGGTTGAGAGCCGTTAACCTGAACCACCCAAAGCTTCAACTGCTTCTTGTGCCAGTTCACCATGCAATTCGTTCCCCAAGCACCTCCGTGACCGAACCACTCGTTCTCGCCGTCTTTCTTAGGCGCATTCAAGCCGAGAGAATAGCCGCCAAGGTTGTCAGGACGGGTTGTTACGGCGAGGATGGACTTGACCGTCTCCTCTTTCAGGATGCGAACTCCATTGTCGCCCAAGCCCAAGTTCATCAACATTTTGTAGAACTTCAGCTGGTCGTTTGCAGTCGTCCAGAGTCCTGCTCCAGCCGAAGCGAACACATGACCGTCGTTATAGGGACGCTGTTCCCAGCCGTTCTCGAGACGATAAACAGCCTTCTCGCCTGCTTTCACATCATACATCTCGACCTGTTTCTTCAGTTGCTTGTCTGTGGGCCAGAACCAAGTCGACTTCATGCACAAGGGGTCGAGGACTTCTTTCTTCAGATAATCTTCCCATTTCATGCCGGTTACGACCTCCACAATGGCTGCTCCGATGTCGATTCCAGTGTTGGAATATTGGTCACGAGTACCAGGTTCGAACGAGATGGGAGAGCCTGCAGCGATGGATGCGACTTGTCGGAGAGGAGCGCCTCCTGACCATCCTCCACCACGTACATCACTCCTCTTCGCACTACATTCGAAGGGGAAACCGCCAGTATGGTTCAGGACCATTCGAACTGTCAGGACGTTCTTGGCCTTGTGAAGTGTCTTGATGCCGTCCCTGTTGCTGTCCTGCACCCAAAGTTCGTTGAATTCAGGCAGATACTTCGAAACGGGATCATCCAGCGAGAGCTTGCCCTCCTCGACCAACTTGGCAATTGTCACTCCACAGAAGCCCTTTGTCTGAGAGCATTGCATGAAAACATTATCGAGTCGGATGGGACGCTTCTGCTCCACATTCGCATAGCCGATGCAGCAAGTCTCCTGCACGCCGTTATTGTAGAAAATACTGATTGCACCAGGCAATTCGCCACGATCAACATAGGGTTGCAACACTTCTTTGGCAAACGTTGTCTTGGATTCGATGACTTTCGTCTTGGCATTTGCTGTCAGGCAAAACGTGACCAGCAAAACGAAAAACAGTTTCTTCATAATAGTAATAGTTTTTGAATTCCTCTGCAAAGATATTGAATTATGTGCTACGAAACAAGGAAATATCAAAAAAATGATGTAACTTTGTAGCCGTAAACGCAAGATAACAAGAAAAAAATTAGAGATAGAAGATGCTTTTCAACTCTTTCGAGTTTCTGGTGTTCCTGCCTACAGTATTCCTGCTCTACTGGTTCGTTTTCCAAAAGCGAAAGTGGCAGAATCTGTTGGTAATTGCTGCAAGCTATGTGTTCTACGGATGGTGGGACTGCCGTTTCCTGCTTCTCATAGCATTCACCTCTTTCTGCAGTTATGCAAGCGGACTTCTGCTGGAGTATTTCGAAGGTCAACGAAGGAAACAACAGGCTGTCAGTGCGACCAATATCGTATTGAACCTTGCAATTCTAGGCATTTTCAAATACTACAATTTCTTTGTCGAGAACCTTGACGCACTATTCTCCGCGATGGGTTTTCACCTTGATTGGGTGACAATGAATGTCATTCTGCCTGTCGGAATCAGCTTTTACACGTTCCAGGCTCTCAGTTATACCATCGACGTTTATCAGAAGAAACTGCCAGCCACTCACGACATCATCGAGTTCTTTGCCTACATCAGTTTCTTCCCGCAACTGGTTGCAGGCCCCATCGAAAGAGCCACAAACCTCCTTCCTCAGTTTCAAAAAGAGAGGAAATTCGACTATGCGAGAGCCGTTGATGGAGGCAGACAAATGCTTTGGGGCTTTTTCAAGAAGATGGTCATCGCAGACAACTGTGCCGTTGTGGTCAACCAGATTTGGGGAAACTATTCGGATGAG